>JBILFE010000100.1:0-8500 GCA_044351705.1 Luteolibacter sp.
CACCGCCGGTAGCGAGGCCATCTTTGAATTGACGTCGCGCGAACCCATGGCTGTCGTGACCGTCACCTACCGTTGGGATGCCAAGCGCCAGGTTCTGCACAAACAGGTTGTCATCCGCAACACGGGCACCCACGTCTGGGATCGTCTGCTTGACGTTCGTCTTGGCAGCTATGCCACCGATGCAGCGCCCTTCCGCGATCCCGACTGGCCGGTGCGCGTGACGAAAATCCCTTGGATGTGTGCGGAGCCGGACTTGTGGGCAGATCCTGCGGGACGTGAGCGGGGGTACCCGGCCTATCCTGAAAACCAGTTTTTCGCGGGGCTGGCGCACCCTTCCGGCTTCGCCCTTCTGCAAGACAAGCAGCTGCTGCTGTCGCAACATCCCGGGGTGCTGCTTGAGCCGGAAAAAGAGTTCGTCTGCATGGAGGCGGTCTATGGCGTTGCCGCGTCCGGCGAGGCCCGTCCCGCGTTCCGCGATTACTTAGGATCGCGCATGCGGCGCGTCCTGCGCGGTCACGACAGGCCCTATTCCATCCTGGCCACCTGCGGCGCACAGGCCGGCACCGATGACACCTATAACTTCACGGCGATTTCAGAAGCAACGTCGCTTGACCATATCTCGCATATGGCGGAAGGCCAGCGCACGACCGGCTTGCATTGGGACTATTACGACATCGAATTCTGGCACGATCCGGCAGGGGATTTGAAGGCACCGGATGCCAAACGTTTTCCCAACGGCTTTGCTCCAGTCCTCGCCGGACTGAAAAAGCTCGGCACCACGCCTGGGTTGTGGCTCAGCAGTGGCTCTACGGACAGCACGATGTTCCAGGGCGCGATCGACCAGTGGACGATCGGCAGTAACCCTGCCTTACAGGCGTGCGGAACCGACGGTGTTGGTAGGGGTCGCCTCTGCCGCGCCACCGAACCCGCCAACCGCATGTATATCGACGGACTCATCCACCAGATCCGCACTAACAAGATCGGGATGATCAAGCTCGACAATAACGGTACAGGCGGCGAAGGAATCTATCCATGGTGCAACAACCCCAAGCACGGACATTTACCCGGCGATTGGTCAATCGAGGCAAATCACAATGCCCAGATCGAACTCTTGACAGCGCTGGATCGTGAGTCGCCCGGGCTTTTCATCATTCTTTATTGGGGACATCGTTCGCCGTGGTGGCTGCTCCATGGCGACACGATTTTCGACGTGGGCATGCGTATAGAGATGGACAGCCTCGCGACAACCCCTGCTTTGTACGCCCGTTCGAGTAATGTGCGCCTGATGGATCAGACGCGGCGGATGGTGAAGGATCTGCCGGCTCTGGGGTGGGACAGCCTCGGAGTGAGCCTCAGCCGCTGGGCATGGAATAACCGTCTCGGTGCCGAACATTGGCAGGAAAGCGTGCTGATGGACATTTGTCGCGGTTCGCTATTGGCGCACATCTGGTCAGACCCGGGTTGCTTTCCAGTGGCTGACCGGCCGCAGATGGCGGAGTTCATTGCCCTGCTGAAAGCCCGGCCTGAATGCTTCGTCCGTCCTCGCTTTATCGGCGATGCCCGTAAAGACGCTGTCTGGGGTTACAGTTGCAGCGACGGCTCGCGGGCGATGATCGCGCTGAACAACGGGAGTTGGCATGATCAGGTGGTGCCGCTGGAATTGAATTCCGTCTGGGGCCTGCCAGACAATGGCCAGTGGGATGTGTACGGCTGGTATCCAAATCATGTCAGGTTCACGACCGGCAACGGCAAACCATTCGGCAGCAAGGCTTCGATTGTCTTGCGTCCTTTCACGCAGGTGCTGTTGGAGGTGGCTCCGGCCGGCGGAAAGCCTGCGCTTGCCCGCACCTGGGAGTTGCTGCCGATGTCGAACTCGTTGGCCGAGGCTGCATCCGATGTGGTGGTCACGGCAACCGTTGTCGACAAAACCAAACCGCTCTGTTGGACCATCCGGGGTGAGCTTCCCCCGTGTAAAATCGGTGGTTGGTTAGCGGTCACCACCGAGTTCCACCGCGACGGACAACCATTCCTGTCACTGGAGAACCGGCCGAGGACAATGACCGGATCATTAGCTGGTCAACCGGCAATGTTCCAGCCTGTCCTCGACAACCCGCTCTTTCCCGCGCCCTGGCAGACGTATCGTTTGCGGGTGGAAGCTTCAGAGGCTGCGCGATCGTTTGAGCTGGTCATTACGGTGGGATTACCCAAAAACGTCGAACTCGCATTTGCGGGTCACTTCGTGCCCGGCGTATCGAATGGAGATCAGGGCAAGGTGCCGTAGAAATATCACAAAGGCCGGGGAAACTTAAACCATGAACATTGAAATTGCAGACTCGTATGACGATCTAAGCCTGAAGGCTAACAATCGGGTTGTTCGGGAAATTGAGAAGAACAAACGCTTGTTGCTGTGTACCGCCACCGGCGGCAGTCCTGCCGGAATGTACCAACTTCTCTGTAACCACTATCAGAAAAATCCCGGATTGTTTGCCCGATTGCGAATCATCAAACTCGATGAATGGGGCGGAGTACCCATGGATCAAGCGGGCACCTGCGAACACTATTTGCAGCAAAACCTCCTACAGCCCCTTCGAATTCCGGAATCGCGCTATACCGGGTTTCACAGCAATCCCGAAAATCCCGGTCTGGAATGTGCGCGGATTCAGGATAAGCTAGCAGCGGAAGGCCCGATTGATTTGTGTATCCTGGGAATAGGCAGGAACGGACATCTGGCATTCAATGAACCTGCAAACTTTTTGCAACCTTTTTGCCATGTGGCCGAACTTTCTGATATGACCCTGCAACATGCCATGACAGCGGAAATGAACATCAAACCAGGCTTTGGTTTGACCCTCGGAATGGCGGATATCCTGCAATCAAAAATGATTTTAATCCTGATTGCAGGAAAAGAGAAAAAGGAAATCGTTCATGAATTCCTCTCGAAAAAAGTCAGCAGTTCGGTTCCGGCTTCTTTCCTCTGGCTTCACCCCAATGCACACTGTCTGATTACACAAGATGCCATGGAAACCAACGCCTGATCCATAGAAAAGCAATAACTATGCAACGCAGCAAATTTCTGATATAACTATGAAAACAATGACAGTGATGGCGATCCTTGTGGCGACGCTTCCAGTCCAGGCGGCCGATACCGTCCAAGGCCGACTCCCGGCCGCGGTTCCTGCCACACCGGCAAATAAGTTGGAAGTTGCGTGCTTCTATTTCGGCAACTACCACCCCGGCGACCCGCGCAATACCATAACATATGGTCCGGCATGGTCGGAATGGGAGCTCGTCAAAAACGCAAAGCCGCGTTTCCCAGGTCACCAGCAGCCACACCTGCCGCAGTGGGGCTTCGAGGATGAATCCGATCCCGCGGTCATGGCAAAGAAGATTGATGCCGCCGCCGATCATGGCATCAGCGCCTTCATCTTCGACTGGTATTATTACAATGATGGTCCGTTTCTCGAGCGGCCAATCGATATCGGCTTCCTGAAAGCCAAAAACAACACCCGCATGAAGTTTGCCCTGATGTGGGCGAATGCCGATTGGTCGGATATTTTTCCAGCGAAGCGCGGCAAACCGTCAAAGCTGCTCTATCCCGGAGAAGTGACCCCGCAGACCTTCGAGAAGATCTGCGACCATGTCATCAAGGATTATTTTCAACATCCGTCCTACTGGAGAATCGACGGCAAGCCGTTCTTCTCGTTTTATTACCTGACCAAGCTGCGGGACGGCTTTGGCTCGGTGGAAGCCACGCGTGCCGCACTCGATAAGTTCCGCGCCAAGGCCAAGGCCGCGGGACTGCCTGGACTGCATCTGAATGCGATCAGCCTGTTCCTGCCCCTTGACCGGGACACGGAGGCGCTTGTCCGAAATCTCGGCTTCGACTCGGTGACCTCCTACGGCTGGAAAGATCACGTCAATCTGCCGCAGCAGGTAACCGACTACAAGGAATTCCGGGACGCGTATTTGAAGTATTGGGATGACGCCCGCAAGCTGTTCGCCGTCCCCTATTACCCGAATGTCACCATGGGCTGGGATTCAAGCCCGCGCGCCGATCCGCGCGACGAGTTCGGCGACTTTGGTTACCCTTTCACCAATGTTGTCGGAAACAATACGCCTGAAAACTTCAGACAGGCGCTGGAGCTTACAAGACAACGCCTGCTGGCCCAGTCAAACGGTCCGCGCATACTCACCATCAATTGCTGGAACGAGTGGACCGAAGGCAGTTACCTGGAACCCGATACAGTAAATGGCATGAAATATCTTGAAGCGATCCGTGACGTGTTCGGTGGCGGAAGGTGATGTCAAAAGGCAATGGTGTTTTCGCAAGCAACCACTCCAAGTGAATCAGACCTGTGACACTGAGTTGCACCGCAGTGAAATCAGGCGCGCGTGTCTTATGCCACCGTCCTGACCGTCAACTGGCGGGCACTGAACAGGCTGGCTTGTGCGTCTTCCCGCGCGAGATGGCAGGGCGGGGGACTGTGGTGGAAAATTTCCGCCAGGAATTTGTGCTGCAGGAAGCCGATTTGGCGCGGCACGCGGCATGAGGGATTCGCAGCTTGCTCACGCCGCAAATCTCGGATTACGCTGCGTCTGTGGTCGTTCGTCTCAAGAGTCCTCACCCATGGCGCCGACTCGCGCGTCTGCTGCTTTTGTTAGCCGCGGCCGCGTCGGTGGCACGGGCGGCGCTGCCGTGGGGAATTCGCAGTTGGCAGTCCGACGTGGGCTTGCCGGACAACACGGTGGTGGGCATCGAGCAAACGCCCGACGGCTTCCTGTGGGTGGCCACGCCGGGCGGCTTGGTGCGTTTCGATGGCTTGCAATTCCAGCCGTTCCTGCCGGTGACGACAGCCGGGGTGCCCGCCAGCCTGATGGAAGCGATCCTGGTGGACCGGCGCGGCCGCTTATGGGTCGCGATGGAGCAGGGGACCTTGGTCTGCGTGGACCATGGGCGCACGACGGTGCTGACCCGGGACAACGGCCTGCCGGACGCGGAGGTGCATCAAATGTTAGATGATGCCGCGGGAGGCGTGTGGGTGTCCTATCTGGGCGGCGGGCTGCTGCGCATTGAGGATGGCAAGGTGCGTGCGTTCACTGCGGAGGACGGCTTGCCCGGTGGTCGCACCCGCCAAGTGGCGCTCGGCAAGGACGGGCAACTGTGGTTTGCCACGGGCAAATCCCTCGGCGTCTATCGGGATGGCAGGTTCCGCACGCTGGCGGAGGTCACGGCCCAGCGCATCGTCGGCGCGCGGGGCGGCGGCGTCTGGATATGCACCGGCAAACAATTGTTGAAATTCGCCGCGGATGGCACCTTGGTAAGGTTGGGCTTGTTGCCGTCGTGGGAGCCTAACACGAATCCGACAGTTCTCTACGAAGACCGGAGTGGCAACCTGTGGATTGGCACGCGGGAGGCGGGAGTATTCAGGTATGACAGCGCGAATCTGTCATTCGAGCGGCTCACCGAGCATCAGGAAATCCTCAGCATCAAGGAAGACCGCGACGGCAATGTGTGGATCGGCACGCGCGGTGGCGGCTTGACCCAATTCAAGCCGCGAGCCGTTGACTTGCAGAACGTCGAACCGTCGTTCCCCTTCGCGCCGGTGAGTTCGCTCTGCCAGGACAGATCAGGCCTGATGTGGGCTGTGCGCCAAAACGGGATGGTGTGGTGGAACAACGGCACCGCCTGGTCCCCCATGTCGGACCAGCCCGGTTGGTCCGAACTCATCGCCACAAGCGTGACCGCCGATGCCACGGACGGCGTTTGGATCGGCACGCAAGGCAAGGGGTTGTGGCACTGGCAGAACCAGGCCGTGAGCGCCCGGCTCGACAAGGCCGGCGGCCTGGCCGGGGAATCGGTCACCGCGCTGCTCACCGGTCCGGCCGGCGAGTTGTGGATCGGGACCAGATCCGGTGCCGGAAATCCTGCCCTGCAGTGCCGCCGTGCCGAGCAGATGCAGACATTTGCGTTGCCCGCCGGCAGCGGGACGGTGGTGGCGCTGGCGGTCGATGCCGCCGGCGATTGTTGGACGGCCACCGCGCGGGGTTTGTTGCTGCGGGTGCGCAAGGGCGTGCTGAGCGATGCAACCGACACGACCTTCGCCCAAGCGCGGGCGATCCGTTGTTTGTTAGCCACGGCTGATGGCAGCCTGTGGATCGGCTATGGTGGCGACGGCCTGGGGCGCCTCAAGGCCGGCCGCTTCAGCCATTGCCGGATGGAGCAAGGGCTGCACGACGACTTCATCTCGCAGATTCTAACGGACGGGCGCGGCCGCCTGTGGTTGGCGGGCAACCGCGGCATTTTCAGTGTGCGCGAGCGCGAGTTGGACGAGGTTGCGGCCGGACGGCTGTCGCGGGTGCAGGCGGTGGCCTACGGGCAGCATGAAGGGCTGCCGCGCTTGCAAGCCAGCCACGGTGCCTGGCCGGCGGCATTGCGCGATCAGAACGGCAGCTTGTGGTTTGCGATGCAGTCCGGTTATGCCGTCGTGCAGCCGCAAAATCTCCAAGACAACCCGGCCCCGCCATCGGTGGTGCTGGAACGGGTCACCGTTAATGGCAAAACCGTGGCGGCCTATGCTGCGGGCGAGGCGGTGGCGGCCCCCGACGCCAGCGCTTCGCCCGTCGCGTTGGGGCAGGGCGCGGCGCACTTGCGCGTGTTGCCCGGCCAGCGGCAGGTGGAATTCACCTTCACCGCCTTGAGTTTCAAGCTGCCGGAAAGCATCGTCTTCAAATACCGCTTGCACGGCCTGGACAAGGACTGGGTCGAGGCCGGCCACCGCCGGAGCGCCTCCTATCCGCAAGTGCCCGCGGGTGACTATCGGTTCCAAGTGCTCGCCTGCAACAGCGACGGCGTGTGGAACGAAACCGGCGCGGCGGTGGCTCTCACCGTCATGCCTAACTGGTGGGAAACCTCCTGGTTCCGGGTGCTCGCCCCGCTGGCGGCCGTCGGAGTGTTAGGGGGCGGGGTGTTGCTGGTGTTGCGGCGCCGCCACCGGCGCCAGATCGAGCGCTTGAAGGTGCAACAGGCCACCGAACGCGAGCGCGTGCGCATCGCCCAGGACTTGCACGACGACCTCGGTGCCGGCTTGACCGAGATTGCGATGCTCAGCGAAGTGGTTAGGCAGCATCGCGGCCAGCCGCAGGCGGTCGATACCCACGCGCAGCGGATTTTCCGTTCGGCCAGCGAGATGACCCAGGCCCTCGATGAAATCGTCTGGGCGGTCAACCCGACCAATGATTCGTTGGACAAGCTCGTCTCGTTCACCTGCGAGTTTGCGCGGGCGATTCTGGAACCCGCCGGCATCCGTTGCCGGCTGGATTTGCCCGACCAGGTGCCCGAGCTGGACTTGAGTTCGCAAATCCGCCACCAATTGTGCATGGCCCTCAAGGAATGCCTCAACAATGTTCTCAAACACGCCCGCGCCAGTGAGGTTCACATCCGCATCGGATTGTTAGGGCGGCAACTCAGCCTGGCCGTCGAGGACGACGGTGCGGGCTTCGATCCGGCCGCGCTGCCTGACCGCACGGGCACCCACGACGGCTTGGACAACCTGCGCCAACGGCTGGCGGAAATCCACGGCGTGTGCGAGATTCACTCCGCCCCCGGCCAAGGCACCCGGGTGCTGATGCAATGCACGATTTAGTCACCAGTCCTGAGTTTAGACGAGACTTGGAGAATCTAACCTATTCGGACAAAGAGAACCACTGATAACACTGAGAACCACAGAAATCACTGAAAAATATAAAAATCAGTGTCCTCAGTGGGTTTCAGTGGCTTCAGTGGTAATCTTGGCGTATCCAACTTTTGCAGTCCATCCTCCGGCCAACTCACCGCCCCATGACCTCACCTAACACCCCCATCACCGTTGCCCTCGTCGAAGATGACGAGCGGATCAGCCGCACACTCGCCATGATTCTAGACGACGCGGCGGACTGCCGCTGTGTCGGCCAGTATCGCAGCGGCGAGGAGGCGGTGGCGGCCATTCCGGCGCAAGCCCCGCGCGTCATCATCATGGATGTGAACCTGCCCGGCATCAATGGCGTCGAATGTGTCCGCCAGTTGGTGGCCAAGGGCGTGGCCGCCCACATCCTGATGCTCACCGTACACAAGGATACGGACATCATTTTCGAGGCGCTGACGGCAGGTGCCACCGGCTATCTGGTCAAGCCGGTGCAGGCCGAGCAATTGTTAGCCGCCGTGCGCGACATCTATGGCGGCGGCGCGCCGATGACCAGCAGCATTGCCCGCAAGGTGGTGCAGACATTCCACCGCAAGCCGGCCGCGGCGGGCGAGGCCTTGTCCACGCGCGAGACCGAGGTGCTCGATTGGCTGGCCAAGGGCCATTCCTACAAGGAAATTGCCGAGCAGATGAAGGTGACATACAGCACGGTGCACACCCACATCGAGCGCATCTACAAAAAACTCCACGTCAGTTCCCGCGCCCAGGCCGTCGCCCGCCATCTGCGGCGCTGAGGGGAAAGCACGTCCTTAGGCCGTCAT
>JBILFE010000216.1:0-6113 GCA_044351705.1 Luteolibacter sp.
GTCCGTTATCGGATTTGGCACGCAGACCCGGAGGCAAAGCCCGTTCCGGAGGGGTGAACCCAACAACCATGGCATCTGCAACGAACCTTTGGCAGAATCTTCCATCTGGAAGCGCTGGGGAGGAGGTGTTTGAAGAAATCCTGATCCTGACCACATGCATCTTCTCCTCAACGAGGCCATCTACCAGAAAGTGATTGTTGAACTGTTGCCGCAGGCGCGGAAGTTCCTGTGGATTGTCACGGCGGACATCAAGGATCTGCATGTTCCCAAAGGCCGCCGCTTTGTTCCCTTGCTTGAGATTCTTTCCGATCTGGTCGAAGACGGGGTGAGCGTGCGCCTCATGCATGCCAAGGAGCCGGGTCCGCGATTCCGGCAAGACTTCGACAAGTATCCGAACCTCCTCTCCAGCGATCACTTCGAACGCATTCTGTGCCCGAGGATCCACACCAAGGCCATTGTGATCGATGGCCAGCAAGCCTTTGTGGGGTCGGTCAATCTAACCGGCGCCGGACTGGGGGCGAAGGGAAAGCACAAAAGGAACTTCGAAGCGGGGTTCCTCACCTCCGACCCAGAGCATCTGCAAGAACTCATGGAATGGATCGACCAACTCTATCTTGGTGAGTTCTGCCGCAAGTGCCTGCATCGCAAGGTGTGTCCGGATCCGATTGCGTGACCTGCCCGGTACCATGTGTCAGGGGATAGCGTCGATCTATCCCCAACTCCGTGCCAGCAACTCCCGGAGTCGCTGCGGATCGGTGGCCGAGGTTTTTGCCACGAAACCGCGGGCGTGAGTGAAATGCACATCATCACATGCGCCGATTTTGGTGAAGTCCAGTCCCGGATTATCGTTGTGACGGGACAGTCCGAACCCCTCCCCGCGGCGGTCCGGGTAGACCAAGCCGACCACCTTGTCTCCGGCGGGGTGGCTGTTGATGAAACGGGCGAGCCCCGAGGATGGTTCGTCCGGGAGTGGATCGGTGCGGGGCAGATACAACACATGGAACGGCCCTGATGCGGATTTGATCTCCCAGAACTCGCCGAACTCGGCGATAAAATCCAGGCGCTGCCTCAGGTTCCTCAAGTAGTTGAGAAGGTCCTCGCCAATCCAGCGCATCACTTCCCACAAGGAATCTCCCGGTTCCAGTCGGGTGATGGCGGCGAAGCGCCTCAGCAGGGTGACATCAATGGGTGAGTTGAGTTTGGCCAGGGTGTCGCGCTCAATACCAAGCCAGCGTGACGTTTCCTGCGGGCCACGGGTGTCGAGCCACTCGGCGGGCTCCAGCCAGTCGCAAAACGCGAGGGCGTCTTCGTATACACCGAGATATTGGAGCACCAGGCTCAGAGCACACTGCGGAGGATGATCCTTGGGAAACTGGTGATGGTCGAAGTTCCCCAGGTCTGGCCGGTGCTCTCCGCCCACGTCCACCACAGCAATGGTGGGATCCGCGAGGTCGGCGGCGGTCGGTTCCCGCCGAACGATGGGGGCGGGGCTATTTGCCAGCAGCACGCAACAGGCGAGATACTCGTCTTTGTGCGAGCCTCCGGGGTGGGTCAGGATTTGGGAAAAAGTCATGGAGTGTATGGCGGGGATGTTCAGGTTTTGTGATTTCAAGTTGGCAACAGACACCCGGTTATCCCACCACCTTCTTCACAAAGCAGGCTTTAAGTCCGATGGCAATCCCATCCATCTTGCAGGAGATCTCGTGGTCGCCGTCCACGAGACGGATGGGCTTTGACTTCGTTCCCACTTTGAGAACTTCGGACGACCCTTTGAGTTTCAGATCCTTGATCATGGCCACGATGTCGCCATCCTCGAGCACATTGCCATAGGCGTCCTTGACGACCCTAGCTGTGGCGGATTCATCCGCCGGGGCCGCGCCCTGCCATTCATGACCGCAGGTGACGCACTCCACGTGGCCGGGGTGGGTCAATACTTCTGTCATTTCGCATATCGGGCAGGCAAGGTTACTCATGGGCGGGGAGGACACACTCCGCAGTGCCACAACTCAAGCGTTAATACTTACAACATCTTCCCGGCTCTCCCGCCAGATACCATGGGCAAACCCAATCCAGGCTCCGGTGATGCGATCTCGGCATGGAGCTGGGCCAGAAATTGCCTGATGAACTGTGTGCGCCGGCCAGGAAATACGACACACTGTGTCGTTTTTGAGACGAGCTGTTCCTACTGGTCCACTCTCAGCCGTGCGAAAATACGGCTGCGGTTACCCGGCGGCGGCAGGGTCACCACCACCTGTTCGATGCCAGGACTCGGCGTGTCCGGGGTGATGTCGAACATGCCCGACGAGGTCGCTGGTACGGTCACCTGTATCCATCCCGACAGGTCAGTCCCGTATTCGAGGGTCTGGGTGGTCTCGCCCACGGACTCCGCACGACGGAAGTAGGTGAAGACCAAGTTCCTCTGCTCGTCCACTGCCGAGCTTGGCAGCACGTATGGACAGGAACTCAGCGGATCCCCGTTGAAGACATATTTCAGCAGGTTCGGGATACCGTCGGCGGCCGGGTTTTGCAACGGGCCGTTATTACCCGCGTCGAGCCCGAGCCCCGCCGCCCATGATTCGTAACCAACCGTCTTCATCAGCCGGATCAGACCGGCCTGACTGTAATCCAGGTGGTATCCTGACGGCTGATTCCTCACCGCGAAGAACAAAGGCGCCGCCCCGCTGTAACTCGCGATCGTGTAGCTGTCAGCCGCCGGCGTTCCCACCGGGTTGAAAGACAGGGTGGCATGATCCAAAACAAGGGTGCCGGCAACTGCCAGCGTGTCCGATGAATCTTCTACGAGGTCACAGACATATGTGCCGGATATGACTGCGCTGCCCACCGTGAGGGTGCCCACCGTGGCCACCACGCCCGGGTTGATGGTGGCCGGTGACGAGATGCCAACCGGTCCCCAGACACTGCCCGAGCCGGCGATCGAGCCGCTATTGACAGTCACCGTGCTGCCTGCGGCGGTGCTTCCGTTGATCTGCAACACGCCGCCGTTGACGGTGGTGGTTCCCGTGTAGGTGTTGACACCCGATAACGTCTGCGTTCCGGCCGCAAGCACTAGTGACACCTTCCCTGTGCCGGATCCCAGTGTGTCCACGATGGAGCCCCTGAAGGTCTGCGGGTTGAGGTTGTTGAGCGTGAGCAGCGAGTCGGAGCTCGTACTTCCGTTGCCAATTTTCAGATTGCGATTCGCGCTGCTGAGCCCGGCGAAGGTCTGGTTGTGGCCGTTGAGGTCGAGGGCTCCCGTAGCGGTGGTCGAGCCACCCGAACCCATCACCGAGTTGGTCGCCAGCGCATTGTCCGCCGCCACTATGATATTGCCGGAAGCGAGAATCGCGGTGGTTGTCCAACTGCTTCCGCTGCCACTGAACGTCCAGTGGGCGGCGCCGTTGTTGTCCACCGTGCAACCCGGTCCCAGCGTGATCGTGGACGAGACAAGCCCTTTCGCCCCTGCGCTGCCACGGAACGACAGACTGTTGAACAGCGTGTTTCCGGTAATCGCGCCGCTGATGGTGAAAAGCGTGCCGGACGCGCCCGTGTTCTGGAACGCCACGATCTGGGAGCCGCCGCTGATGGTGACGGGGCCGGAGAGGGTGTTGCTGCCACCGGTGGAAGCGACACCGTTGCGGGCATAGGACAGGTTGATGGCAATCGGGTTGGCCAGGGTGACTCCGCCTGAGACGTTGAGGCAGGTGGTGTTGGCTGCGCCCGATTGTCTGAGGGTCACCGTGCCGGTGCCAAATGCCGTGGAGGAGGCAGCGTTCACCTGCAGGCCGCCGATGACCAGCGTCCCGCCACTATAGGTGTTTGCGCCAGATGAAGGAATCGTCAGCGAACCGGTGGTTCCCGTCAGCGTGAGCAGGCCGCTGGTATTTGCCACCAGAGTTGCGCTTCCGCCGATTGCGCCGGTGTTGCCGATGCCGCCACCTGTCAGCGTGAAGACGGGCGGGGACGTGTAACCGGTGCCCGGATTGGTGATGGTGATGCCGGCAAGGTTGCCGGAGGCGTCGATGCTGGCCACCGCGCAGGCACCGCTGCCACCACCACCGGAAATCACGACCAGCGGGGCGTCGATGTATCCGCCGCCGCTCACCGTCAGACCGGTCGCACTAACCCCGTGGCCAACCGGGGCTAGCAGAGGCTGGGCCACCGTGTTGTTATAGGTTGCGACGTTGATCGTGCCTCCGGCCCCGTAGACATACGCCGCCCCCAGGCCGGCAAAGAAGGATGCTCCCGTGGAAGCGTTGGCGGTCAGGGTGCCGCCGTTGAAGTTGAACATGGAGAAGCCTGCTCCGGCCGCCACCCGGTTGGTGGTGATTGATCCTCCGAGCAGGTTTACGGTTCCCGAGGAGCCGCTGTTTTTGCCGGCCAGCAATCCGTTTCCAGAAAGGTATACGGCACTGGTGAAAACATTGAGAGTGCCGCTCCCCGAATCTCCCACGCAGGTGCCGCCGGTCATGGCGTCGGCCGCTGTGAGCGTGCCGCCGGACAGATTGGCCACGGCCAGCGACCCGGCACTTCCAGACGCCATGATAAACTGGTCGTTCGTGATCCAGATAGTTCCACTGGTCTGGCTGACCTGCGCCCGGTCGTTGTCGCCGCCCGCGATAAGATTGCTGCCGCAAGTTAGCGATCCGCCACCGATCCTCAATCCCGCGTAACCGCCAGCACCGCATCCAAGCCAGAGTTCGGAGGCAGTGAAAATGACTTGGTTTGAGATCTGCAAACCGCCAGCGGCACCGGACACCGCCGCCACGCGCAAACTCGGCGCACTGGTTTTTTCAGCCATGAGCGTGCCGGATGATTTCATCACCGCGTTGTCGCTGTTGGTGTCGCCGATGGTCACCAGTGACGTCGTGTTTGCCTCGGTACTGAGCGTTCCCGTCAGCAACAACGTTCCTGCCGAAACCGTAGTTTCACCGCTGTAGGAGTTGGCGGATCCCGACAGGGTCGTGGTGCCCGCGCCGGTCTTCGACAGTCCACCCGCGCCGCTGATGTCGCCGCTGATGGTGGTGGAGCCCGAACCGGCTGTCGTAAGCAGATTGCCACCGTTGGCGAGCGTCCCGGAAACGGTCAGCATGCCGGCATTGGTCCATGTCTGCGCCGAGGTGAGGTTTAGCGGGGCGGACACCGTGTTGGTGCCCGTTGCGAAGATTGAGGCCAAGGCCCCGCCCAACGTTAGGGAGGCGGAACCGGATCCTTGTGCCAGCGTGTAGTTGCCGCCCAAGGTAAGACGATTGATGTTCGCGGATGCGCCGTCGAGGGTCACGCTCACTGCGGTTGCCGATGCCGGAAATGTGGCCCTATCCACATCGGTAAATTCGACGTCCAGACCAGGAACCGCATGTACGGCCGAATCGGAGTTGTCAGTCCAGCGCGCCGCATCGGCCCAATTTCCAGCGGCTCCGTTCCACGTCATGTCTCCCGAGTAGATCTGGCCGGTGACCAGGAGCGAGGACGTGCCGACATTCGATGACGCCCCTGATAACATGGAGTCGTCGGCGAACGTATAATCCAGAGATTCGGAAACCAGCCCCGTGCCACGACCGGTTGAGAGCCTGGCACAGAAGGGAGATCCCTGTCCCGGGGCAATTCCTGAAATCGGGTCCAGCGAGACGTGATTGGACGAGGCCGCCGAACCCGCCAGATTCAAGCGCAATCCACTCGCGTTGGTGGCGGTGAACGCCGCCGTGGATACGGAAGACGCGTACCCGGCATGCACAGAGCCCAATGTCAGTGTCGTCGTGTCGAGCGAGGGCGAGGCATGCCCGTAGATATAGACCGTGGCCGTGGCCGAGCCCTGCCAGTTCGTGTCGTTCACGCTGGCGGTTACCGGATGTGCTCCAGCGGCCGAGGGCGCTGAGGAGGACGCGCCGTCATAAATGTAATCCACGGAGAGCTCGGTGGGCGTCGTAATGGCAGTGGCGCTCTTGGCAGATCCGTCCGCAACCGCAGTCACATCAGCCAGCGTGATATTCGCGGCGGCCTTGGCCACCGTCAGCGTTCCGGTGGAGATCCCCGCATAGTTCGCTTCGTCGACGCTCGCCGAAATCGCATAAGTGCCCGCGTTGACCGGAGCCGTGGCAGATCCATCATAGGTCAAG
>JBILFE010000101.1:0-8438 GCA_044351705.1 Luteolibacter sp.
TCGAATTGCCCGCCGGCCTGCCTGCGGCGGCGCTGCCGGTCAACTTCCTGATGGCGGCCATCACCGGTTTGTTTTGGTATGGCCAGTTCTTTTTCTACAACCTCGGCCACGTGCGGATGGGGGCCTACAAGTTCACCAGTTGGGCCATTCACATGATCCTGTTAGTGCTCATCAGCAATCTGGTGGGAGTCGCTCTGCGCGAATGGCGCCAATGCCGCCGCCTCACGCATCAGACCATCACCCTCGCCTTCATCGTCCTGGTTGCCGCGGTGCTGGCCCTCACCTATGGGAACTATCTCGGCAAGTAGGAGGCTGTGAGTCGCAGCCGGTGCGGGTAATGTAGTACAGGACTTCAGTCCGTTCATCAGAAAGTAATACGGACTAAAGTCCTTGACTACGTTCTCATACCACACGCCATGAACCTGAAGGCGGTCAAGGCCGGCAAATCCGACGTGGATCGCGCAGGTTGCCCGAGAGTGCGCCGGTCGCGCTCAGCTTCCTGGCGTGCGCAGCGGCAGGATGATCGGGACGTTCGTTCCCTCGATGATTTCAGGTGGCAGATCGGTGGTCAGCAGGACACCGTCGCGCGTGCCGCGTTGGCTTCCGGCGGATGCCGCCGAATTGCTGGATTTATCATCGCAGGCGCAGAGCAGCAGCGATACGAAGCAGAGGGTGAACAGTTTTGTTTTCATGGTGTGTCACTCGGTTGGGGATTCATCACCTATTGGCGCGAGACCCCGGCAGTGTGACACGAAAATTCCAGAATGGTTGTCAGGTCAACGAATGAATCGCACCTGCGACGCGGGTGGTGGTGGGGATGATGATTTCCGAGGGACCGGCCGCGGCGCGGAGGGTCGCGTTGCCAGTGGTAGGCAGGCGCAAGACGGCAGCCAGATGGTGCCGCGGCAGAAAAGAAGGTGGAAAAGGTGATTAATTTTTGACATCACTTGGTTTGATGGTAAAATGTTGTCATGGTTCGGACCCAAATTCAACTTCCTGACGAGGTGCACATGCGGGCGAAAAAGATTTGCGAAGCCCGCGAAATCTCATTTGCCGAACTGACGCGCCGCGGCATCGAATATATTCTCAGCGTCTATGCCGAGGGTGCCGGTCATCCGGGCAACTGGCAGCCACCCACGCCACGGCGGCTCGGCTGGAAAGGCTTGAGCGATGTGCAAATCAAGGCCCAGGCGCAAGCAACCCACACCGAAGTGGCATGGAGTTCCCAGACTCTCAAATAGGTTGCCATGCTCTCCATCGACACCAACATCCTGCTGCATGCATGCGTTGAGGATTCTCCGAGCCACCGGGCCGCCTACGCCTGGCTCGCTTCGCTCCAGCGGGTCGAGGACGTGGCGATTTCCGAATTCATCCTGGCCGAACTTTACGGACTGCTACGCAATCCCGCCGTGCTCAAACATCCGCTGCCCGCGGCTGAGGCTGTCGAAGTGATCCAAGCTTACCGCCGCCATCCGCGCTGGCGGCTTATTGGGTTTTCGTTAGAGAGCCGCCCGCTGCACGATGCCATGTGGGTGAAAGCAGCGGCCAGCGACTTTGCTTTCCGGCGGATCTACGACATTCGCAGCGCTCTGACCCTCACCGCCCAAGGCGTCACCGAGTTTGCCACTGTCAACGTCAAGGACTTCAAGGACATTGGCTTCCGCAGAGTTTGGAATCCCCTCACGGATTGATCCCCCCGCGACTTGTCTGAGAAAGCGGGAAACTCAGGAGTTGAGAGCTTGCCCTCATTGAAGTGAATGATCCGGGACGAATCCCCGTATGGGGAAATGGCGCAAGCACCCTGAAAGGCCGCTGCGATCCGACCACCTGCCAAAGACACAGAACCTCATAAAAGCGATTATCCTAACAACGAGCACACTCACGCTCCGCCTCGCCCCCTTCGCACCGAAGTCGGCGCGGCTGGTGGTCTATTGAAACGACGCAACTTGCCACAATCATGAATAGCAAACTAACATTAATCGCCGGGGTTTTGTTCGCCGGTTTTACGCCTCACGCACATGCCCAGTATCCGGGTTGGCAGCATCAGGGATCATGCTTCATTCTCACCACGCCGGAAGGCGCGGACCTGCCGGCTACTGCCAGCGAGCAGAACTTCCCGCTGCTGCTGCGTTTGAACAAGGGAACGTTTGATTTCAGCCAGGCCAAGCCCGATGGCGCGGACCTGCGGGTTTCCGCTGCCGGCCAGCCGCTGGCCTATCAGATAGATGAATGGGATGCCGCCAGCGGCACGGCCAGCGTGTGGGTGAAGGTGCCGGCCATCAAGGGCAACGCGCAGCAGGAGATCAAGCTGCATTGGGGCAAGGCCGATGCCGCCAGCGAATCCAACGGTGCCGCCGTGTTCAATGCGGACAACGGATTTGTCACGGTCATGCACCTCGACGATGCACTCAAGGATGAGGTCGGAACGCTCACGCTGGTGAACGCCGGCTCGACCGTGGCAGGCGGCATGATCGGCAAAGGCCGGAACATGGTCGCGGGCAAGGGAGTCAATGGCGGCACCCACATCAAGAATTTCCCGTTCAGCAATAACCCGTTCACCTTAGGCTGCTGGTTCCGCGCCGAGACGGCCGGATCGACAATCATCTATTTTGGCAATTATCCTAACAGATATGTGGCCGGCAGCGGCGCCGGCGATGAAGTGGGACTCAATTTTGGTTCTCCGCCGAGTCTTTCCTGGGCGTCCGATGGACCGGGAGGCGCGACCGCGACCACCGAACCGGCACTCGGCCGTTGGTATCATGCAGCCGCGACGTACGCCAACGGCACCAGCCGGATCTATGTCGACGGGAAGCAGGAAGCCAGTCGTCCGGGCGAGCAGAACGCGATGTCGATCCTCAACGACGTCGTCATGACGATCGGAGGGTTGCGTGGCTCCTATCAATTTGCCGGCGACATCGACGAGGTGCGCCTGTCGCGCGTCGAGCGCTCCGCGGACTGGATGCGCCTGGAATACGAAAACCAGAAAGCCGGTCAAAGTCTCGCCGGTTGCCTGGTGCAGCCTGGCAACACCTTTGGCCTCACGCCGGGTGCAATCCAACTCGATGAGGGTAAGAGCCTGACGGTCACCGCCCAGGCCGGGGGTGCCCGCAAGCTCTATTGGATTGTCAAACGCGACGGCAAGGAGACGGTGGTCGGCGTCGATCAGTTCAGTTATACCTTGGATGCCGGCCGGGTGGTGGGCAACACCGGGTATGTGCTGCAGGTCAAGGCGGTCTATCCGAATGAGGTCAAGACGCGCGACATCGCCGTGAAGATCAAGGAGCAGATCCCGGAACCGGTGGTGACCCTGAAAGCCCCCGCCGCCTGGAACGGTCGGGACACCATCGAGGTGATCCCTAACATCAGCAACCTCGCGGCGATGAAGGCCAAAGGCGCGGGCGACCTGACGTACAAGTGGAGCGTGGCCGGCGGCGCGGTGATCAAGGAGGTTGCTCCGGATCGGTTGATCCTCAAGCGCTCGCAGTGCAGCAACAAACTCACCGTCAAGCTGGCGCTCGGCAACGGCGGCGCGGACACCTCCGCTACCACGTCCATCAAAGTGACCGAGTCCAAGCAGGACGCCTGGGTGCAGCGCGTGCCAGCCAAGGACGAGCAACCCGAGGACAACCAGTTTTATGCCCGCGACGACAAGAATGAAGGCACGTTGTTTTACAATGGCATCCTCGCGCAGGCCGCCGACTCCGTGTTCCTCAAACTCTATGCCGACGACAAGCTCATCAAGACCGAAAGCATGAAACCCGCGGCCGACAAGTCTTACGCCTTCACCGTCAAACTCAAACCGGGTCTGATCCAGTACAAGGTCGAGTTCGGCACCAAGACCGGTGCCACCGAGAAGGTGGAGAAGACCGTGAAAAATCTCATCTGCGGCGACGCCTATCTGATCGACGGCCAATCCAACGCCGAGGCGGGCGGGCCTAACAACGGGCCGGACGAGGATCCGGTCACACCCGTCAACAACTGGATCCGCAGCTATGGCAACCAGCTTCAGGGCACGACCAAAGGCGGCTGGGGCAACGCGGTGCGCATGCATATCTGGGGACGGCCGAATTGCGGCGACCACTCGATCGGTGCCTGGGGCATGGTGCTCGCCACCAACCTGGTGCAAAAATACAGCATCCCCGTCTGCTTCATCAATGGTGCCTATGGCGGCACCCCCATCTGGCACCACCAGCCGAACCCGGCCAATCACGATGACGCGAGCGGGGAATTCTATCGGAATCAATACAAGATCTACGGCTGCATGCTGACGCGCGTGAAGGCCGCCAAACTCACCCACGGCATCCGCGGCGTGTTCTGGCACCAGGGCGAGAACGACAGCGGCGCGGGCGCGCCCACCGGCGACTGGAACTACAAGTCCTATCAACAATACTTCATCGACATGACCGCGGCCTGGAAACAGGACTATCCGAATATCAGGAACTACTTCGTCTATCAAGTCTGGCCGCTACCCTGCGGCATGGGCCCCAAGGACGACCAGATCCGCGAGGCCCAGCGGACCCTGCCCGCGCTCTATTCCAACCTGCGGGTGATGTCCACCATCGGTGCCGCCTCCGAACATGCCGGCCGCGGGTCGTGCCATTTCGATTTGGCGACCTACGCCAAGTTTGCGATGTTCATGAGCCCGCTCGTTGAGCAGGACATCTATGGGTTCAAGCCGCAACAACCGGTCACCGCGCCCAACCTCAAGCGCGCCTGGTTCACCAGCGCCGCCAATAATGAGATCGCGCTGGATTTCGGCCAGCCTGTGGTCTGGAAGGATGATTGCAAGGCCAGCATCTATCTGGATGGCGTGATTGCCCCCATCAACACCGGCATGGCAGTGGGCAATATCATCACGCTCCAGTTGTCCAAACCCGGGACCGCCAAAACCATTACCTATCTGTCAGGCAAGGACTGGGACGGCAAACCGGAGAAGCTGCTCATCGGTGCCAACGGCATCGGCGCGCTGACCTTCGCCGACGTGGTTATCGGGACCCAGGACAAGTGAGCAGAGCAAGGATCGGACGTTGCGTCGGGGAGCGCCGGCATCCTGCCGGCTGCGTTTGGCATCCTGCCAAGCGCCTCTTCCGAACAAAGTGAACATCGACTACCTTCGCTCGAAGAAATGAACCCCACGATACTGTGCATCATCGCCTTGCTGCTGGTGCCGCTGTCTGGATATGGCGGCCCGCAGGCAGCTCGCACGGCTGCGGTTCGCAAGCTGCTGGTTGACCCGGAAGCCACGCCTGAAACCGTCGCCTTGTCTTACAACCTCAAGTGGTCAGCCAAGCACCGGATTCTGATAGGCCAGCAGAACCCGGACGTGACGTTCCTCGGTGCGGCAGGGGAATCTGACATCAAGAAGGTGACCGGCAACGACCCTGCTGTGTGGGGGTCCCAGATCCGGGAAAGCAGTGTGGTTAGAAAGGACGGCAAAAACCTGTTCCATGAGGACCTGCAAAATAACCTGCGTCTCGCCGCGGCGGCCTATGACAAGGGCATGGTAAACACCTTCTGGTGGTGCCTGACCGAACCGTATGCGGAACAGAAGTGGCTGCGCGACGATCTGTCAAAAGAGGTGCTGGAAAAGGCATTTCGCAGCATCCTGCCGGGCGGCGAAAACCACGATTGGTACAAGGGCAAGTTGCGGAAAGTTGCCGGCATTCTCGGCAGCATCAAGGGCCGCGACGGCACGCTCGCTCCGGTCATCTTCCGGCCGTTTCACGAATTCGACGGCAGTTGGTTCTGGTGGGGCAAGGATTACTCCACGGCTGCGGAATTCCAGAGTTGTTGGAGGTTTACGGTCAATTACCTGCGGGATGATTGCAAGGCACACAACCTGCTATATGCCTTTTCACCGGATTGCACTTTCACTTCGGAGGAAGCTTATCTTGAGCGCTATCCCGGGGATGCCTATGTCGATGTCGTCGGCTTCGACGACTATGCGGATTTTGAAAAAAATGACGTGGCTGCCGCGGCGGCCAAGATTCGCGTCGTCTCAAACTACGCCAAGAACCACCGCAAGCTGGCCGCGTTGACCGAACTCGGCTACCGCAAGCAGCCGGTGCCGCGGGACCTGTACACCGCGCGCTTTGGCGCGGCCTTGGCGGACCCGTCGATCGAGTTGGCCTACCTGATGTTCTGGCGGCAGGGCAGGAGCGGGAAGGAGGGGTACTTCGTGCCCCCGCCCGGTGCCGACACGCTGGACGATTTCCTCAAGTTCGCCCGTGAGTCCAAGCTCGGCTTCCTGCCCAAGACCCGCAGCCTCTACGCCATCGACGCGGCAGCGGCCGATTGACCGGAGCTGAGGGCCGCCCAATGGCTGTCTAGCGAGGCTTCGCCTCGGACCCAAGACCACAGGACGCAAGACGCAAGGGGGCGATTTGACCTAACGACAACAGGTTTCCGTTTTCAAGGAAACAAGTCCGAAAAGAAAAATGAAAGAAAGTATGACCGGCTTGGCCAAGTAAGAGGTATTAGATTATGAAAATGCTCCAGAAGGATTCCAACAAGGCAGCGATGCTGGCCTTGATGTTGTGTGCGGTTGCGGGTGGCAGTGTGTTGGCGGCCCCCCCCCAGGTCACGCCGGGGACCAAGGGGACTCCCGCGTTGAGCCGCACGCCCGGCAGCGGCAGCGTGATCAACAGCAGCAACCCGACCTGGTACATGACGCAACCCATCAAGGCCAAGGCTTTTGGCGATGCGCTGTTTCCCGAAGCGGGCGTGGACCTTGCCGCCAAAAATGACAACGGACAGCCGCTCTGGTCGCGGCACAAGGAGTGGGCGGACGGCAGCCAAATCGGCCTGGGGTCGGTGGATTCGTCAGCCACCTATCTTTACCGCGTGATTTTCTCTAAGAACGCGCGCAGTGTTAGCGTCGGTCTGAGCAGTGATGATGGGATCGAAGTTTGGCTCAACGGGAACAAGATCCACTCCAACAGCACAGGTGGCATGTCACCGGATCGCGACAAGGTTGCGCTCAATCTCGTGGCAGGCGAGAACAAGTTGCTCGTCAAGATCTTCAATGTCTCGGCCGGTAGTGGGTTTCAATTCAGGTTCATCGACGCGCCGTTGATGCCAAAGGGCATGAACACCGAAGCCCTGCGGATGGGCATCGAGGACCTCAGCCGCTCCTATCCCGGCCAATACACGAAAGGCCCGGAGTTCCTGCAACGGCTCGATGCCCTCGAGGAAAAACCCGACGAACCCGCATTCGCCGCCTTGCAACGCGAAGCGATGCTGGCCAATCCGCTCATGAATTTCGAAAAACTCTTGTTGATCAAGCGCGGCTCTAACAGCCTTGGCCTGCCGGCCAACTGGCAAGCCAACTGCGGCACCGGCCGCTATGGTTATGACAACCAGATCGCCGTGCTCTCGCCGGTGAGCCCGCAGGGGAATCTAACGACATTGCTGAAGCCCGCGACCTCGGAATTCGTGGGCGACCTGAAGCTGGATTTCGACGGCGAAAAGATGCTGTTCTCAATGCCCGGCAAAGGGATGATCTGGCAGGTGTGGGAAGTCAAGGCCGACGGCACCGGTCTGCGCCAGGTGACCCCCGGTGACGAACCGGACGTCGATAACTATGATCCATGCTACCTGCCCGACGGCAAAATCCTCTTCACCTCGAGCCGCGGCTTCGCCGGTGTGCCCTGCGTGGGCGGCGGCAATGCCGTGGCCAACATCTGCAAAATGAATGCCGATGGCACCAACATCCGCCAGTTGTGCTTCGATCAGGACCAGAACTGGTGTCCCACCGTGCTCAATGATGGCAGCGTGCTTTACACCCGCTGGGAATACTCCGACACGCCGCATTACTTCACCCGCATCCTGTTCCGCATGAACCCGGACGGCTCGGGCCAGATGTCCTACTATGGCAGCAATTCGTATTGGCCCAACTCGTTCTTCTATGCCAAGCCGGTGCCTAACCATCCCACCAAGTTGGTGTCGATCATCTCCGGCCACCACGGCGTGCCGCGCATGGGCGAGTTGATCGTGTTCGACCCCGCCAAGGGCCGCTTTGAGGCCGATGGCGTGGTGCAACGCATCCCGGGCAACGGCCAGGAGGTTCCGCCTAGAATCGCTGACGGGCTGGTCGACGGTTCATGGCCGAAGTTCCTGCATCCCTATCCGCTCAGCGACAAATATTTCCTGGTGTCCTGCCAGCCGGTGAAGGATGCCAAGTGGGGCATCTATCTGGTGGATGTGTTCGACAACATGACGCTCATCAAGGAGCAGGACGGTTATGTGCTGTTTGAGCCGATCCCCCTGCGCAAAACCACCCGCCCGCCGGTCATCCCCGACCGCATCGACCTCGCCAAAAAGGATGCCACCGTCTATCTGGCGGATATCTATCAAGGACCCGGCCTCAAGGACGTGCCGCGCGGCACGGTGAAGAAAATGCGCCACTACGAACCGCAGTTCGGTTATAGGGGCATGGG
>JBILFE010000102.1:0-8414 GCA_044351705.1 Luteolibacter sp.
AATTGTTATCTCGATTGGATTTTTCAGTGTAATCAGTGAAAAATCAGTTCAATCAGTGGTTAAAAAAACCGGAATCCCGTTCCCCATTTTCCCGTTTGGGGGAATGTCTCAGTGCCTGTCTGAAAATCACACCACAGGCAGACACAAGAGGACCTCGCGCAAAGACGCAGAGACGCAAAGTGTGGGCAATTTCCCTTTTCCTTTGCGCCTTGGCGGCTTTGCGCGAGACCCTCTTCTTCCAAAGGTTAGTTATCTGGCAGAAGTATGGTTGGGCAAAGGAAATGATAAGATTTAGTGGTGCAAACGGGAAAGCCGCCGATGCAGCTCGGTCGTCCCGGCTGAGAGGGACAACAGGCGTCCCGCCTGTTGGATTTAATAGATGACAGGCGAGGACGCCCATCTTCCCTAACAGGCGAGACGCCTGTTCTCCCATCATTCATGGGGAATTGAGGATCTCCACTGTGATGTCTTTGTAGGAAACTTCCGCTACCGCGCCGCCGTGGATTTGCAGGCCGATCAAGCCGGACAGCGGGATGTCAGTGTCCGGCTCGGTGTAGTCGACGGTCTGCAGCCCGTTGATGGAAAGGCGGATGCGCTTGCTCTCACAGCGGATTTCATAATCGTTCCACGCGTCGCGTTTCAACACCTTGGCCACTTCAGCCACGTTGGATGGCGCGAGCGTTTGGTTGCGGCGGGATTCGTCGTAGAGGCTGCCCCAGTATGAGGGATCGCCGAGGTCGGCTTGATAGCCAATCATTTCATTGGGCGGAGTGGTCGCGCGCTGACTGCGGAACTGGACGCCGGCGTTGATGAAGCCACTGGTGCCGGTGAGCTTGAATTTGAGCCGTAGCACGAAGTTGGCGTAGCTCTTGGTGGAGGTCAGGAATTCATTGCGCGGCACTTTGGCGTGCAGCGAGCCGCCGACAATCGCGCCGTCCTCGATGCGCCAGGTGGTGGTGGTGTCGCCGCTCCAGCCGGCAAAGGTCTTGCCGTCAAAGAGGGAAATGCGCTCGCCCGCCGGGGCGGACAGGGATGTTAGAAAAACGATGGCAGCGGTGAGGATGGATTTCATGAGGTTGGATAGGTGCTTTGTTGGCGGAGGGTGGATCATGGGCGTATCAGCAACTCGACGATGCGGCGGGTGGCGCCGTGGTGGCGTTGGAGCAGGGCGGCGGCGCGGGTGGTGGTGCCGTCAGCCACGGCGGGGTCGAGGGCACGGACGATGGCCGCGCTCAAGCCGGCCGGGTCGGGTGCGAGGAAGGCGGCGTGGGCGGCAAGCAGGCGGGACGCTAGGGGTTCGAAATTTTCCATGTGAGGTCCGAAGATCACGGGTTTGCCGGCGAGGATGGCCTCGCACGGGTTTTGACCGCCGGTGGCCAAAAAGCTCTTGCCGATGATGACCACATCGGCATGGGCCGTCCAATCACGCAGCTCGCCTGTGGTGTCGATGACGAGGCAGGCGGGCGGTGTGTCTGTTAGATCAGAGGAGGGGACACGGGCGGGTGGAGCGTGTGGCTCTTGAAGATTTTCATCATGATTTTCATCCCTGCCATGTGCATGGGGAAAGGAGGAGCGCAGGACGACCTCAAAGCCGTTGCGTTCGAGGTCGGCTTTGACTTGGGCGCGGCGTTCGGCGTGGCGCGGGACGATGAGGATAAGTGCCGCGGGCACGGCCATGCGAATGGCGCTGGCAATCCAGGGTTCTTCGCCGGGGTGGGTGCTGGCTGCGAGAACGACCGGCCGTGCCTGGCCGGGACCCGCCACGGCCTCTATCATGGCTTGAAACGCGGGCCTGCGGGTCGGCGCTTGGCCGCTGCCGGGGTCGATTTTGAGGCTGCCGGTGGCGTGGATCTTTTCAGCGGCAACCCCGAGCTGCAGCCAGATGGCGGCGTCTTCCGGGTCTTGGATGGCGAGGGCATCGAGCATGCCGAACACCGGACGCACCCAGGCGGCCCAGCGCAGGTAGCGGGCGGCGGAGCGCGGCGAGAGCCGGGCATTGACGAGACTGATAGGGATGTGGCGGCGGCGGCAGGCCAATAACAGATGCGGCCAGGCCTCGGCTTCGACAAGAATGATTTGGGCCGGCTCGAAGTGATGGAGGTAGCGGCGGACCATGCCCGGGAAATCCAACGGGGCGTAGGTGACGCGGAGTCCGGGGAGATTGGCGGCGGTGGCCACGGCGTGGCCGGTGGCGGTGCCGGTGGCCAGCACGAAGCGTTGCGCGGGCTGGCAAGCGAGCCATTCGCGGATGAGTTTGAGGGCGAGCATGGCTTCGCCGACGCTCACGGCGTGGAGGTGGACGGCCCCGCGAGGTTCGTCGTTGAGCGAGGCGGAGTAGATGGCGGCGCGTTCGCCCAGCCGGCTGCCAAATCCGCCGCGACGCAGCATTTTGACCAGCCAGCCAGGAAAGGCCGCCAGAAACAGCAGCGGCAGCAACAGCCGGTAAATGGTAAGCCCCAAAATCAATCGCATCGCGCCGGAGCTTAGGCAGAAATCACCGGCGCGTAAAGCAGGATGGCGCTGCTGCCATATTCCCGGCGGTCCACCAACGACCACCTGGCCGCAGCCGGACTGGCCTGGTTGGCTGCAATCTCCGCGATGAACCAGCCATCGGCCGCGAGCCGGGGCCACAGCAAATCCCCGGCCAGCAACGCGCCTATCGCATCGGGGTCGCCGGGTTTTTTGAAGTACGGCGGATCGGCGAAGATCAGATCATAGGTGGCGGCATCCCGCCGCAGAAAGGCCGTCACCTCGGCTCGCACAACACGCCCGCCCGGCAGTTTGGATTTTGTCAGATTGTCGGTGATGACGGTGGCGGCCTGGCGGTGTTCATCGACAAAAACGCAGGCGGAGGCCCCCCGGCTGAGCGCCTCCAAGCCCAGCGCGCCGGAACCGGCGAACAAATCCAGCACGCGGGCGTGATCGACGCGCCCGGCCAGGATGGAAAAAACCGCCTGGCGGACGAAATCCGTGGTGGGGCGGGCAACGGCTGAGGGCACCTTGATGGCGAGGCGCCCGGCTTTTCCGGCAATGATGCGCATGGGGGGGGGGGATGGAAGTTATCAGTTGAATGTTGTGACGGGGCCGTTTTGGCCGAGGCGGAGTTGGAGGTCCTGGATGTCGCCAAAGGCTTCGAGGTCGAAGGCGGCGCGTTGCGGGGAGCTGAGGGGTGTTAGGTTGGCTGCCGGTTCGCTGGCAGGGAACAGGCGTTTGACGATGCCGATGGTGGTTTCAGGAGCGGCGATGAGGCGGAGCACTCCGGCCGCGCGGCCATCGGCAAGGACTGTGGCATTGCCCAGGAGCGAGAGTTCATCGCCGACGCAGCGCGCATCCACGCAGGACAGAACCCCGCCGCGCAGGAGGGTGGCGCATGAGCCGGTGTCGAATGCGGTTTGGTGTCCACTCAGGGTGAGGGTCAGTGAGGATGCCTCGGTTAGAAAATCGCCCTGCCAGGTGCCGGGAGCCAAGAGCAGTCCGCGGAAGCGCCCGAAAATGGCGATTTGCGCCGCGGTAAGTTCTCCTCCGCCGGGAAGTGCCAGCGGGGGCGGGGCTTGCTTGGGGACTTGCAGTTCGAGTTGCATGGGCAGGCCGAAGATGAAAGCGAGTTTGCCGCTGAAGGCGAGTTGGATGCCTTCGACGGTGGTTGCGACCGGGTTGAGAGACAACACGGGTGCCTGCCATGTTAGTGAGGCATGCAAGCCGGTGAGCAGGGGCTTGCCGTGAGCATTAAGGCTGGTCAGTTGCAACGACGAATGGGCCGTATTTCCGGCCACCGGCAAATCTGCGTTGAGTTCGTTGACTTCCAGCAGGGGAAGGGGGCCGGTGCTTGAAATGAGCGCGAACGAGGCATGGCGGAGATGCAACCATTTGGTGGGTCGCGGCGGCTCCGGTGGCGGGGGCTGCGGGCTGGATTGGGATTGGATACTGGGTTGCGGGCTGGGCGCATTTTCGGGGGCGGCTGGCGTCTGCGCGGGTTGCGGGGGAGCCGCGGTTTGTGCGGGCGTAGCGGGGGCGAGTGGGGCGGGGGATGCCGGTGGCGGTATCAGGGTGGCGAGGGGCGGCACGGCACTCGGTGCGGCGGGTGTGGCCGGTTGTTGGGCAAGGTACGACATCATCTGGACGGACAGGACGAGGCGTGGTGATTCGAGTGCAACGGAGCGCACGTCCAAACGTCCGTGCAAGCCGGCGAGCCAGTGCGGGGTGAGGCGCAACGAGGCAATGTGGAGCAAGGGTTCCCTGATGGTTGGGCGCAATTCGGGGGGCTGCAAAACCTGGATGTCACGCAAGGTAAAGCCGTTCCAAGGAGACCACGATGCCGCGCGGATCTCGGCCTGCAGACCACTGCGGTGACGGATTTTTGCGGCTATCCATCCCCGTCCCCATGGACTGGTCAGCCACAGATTGCTCAGCACAAACCCAACCAGCGGGACGGCGCAGATTGCTCCCAGCCACCGCTGCCAGCGCCTGATGCCCCAACATTTTTTGCCGGTTGGAGCCGCCTCGTGCATGACTTATGACGGGTCCTGGGTGCGCGACGGCTTCGGCGTCGCCTTGGGTGTCTTCTTTGGAGTCGTCTTAGGAGTCGTCTTGGGGGTCGTCTTGGCGCTCGTCTTGGGGTCGGCTTTGGGGTCGGCTTTGGGGTCGGCTTTTGGGTCGGCTTTTGGGTCGGCTTTTGGGTCGGCTTTTGGGTCGGCTTTTGGGTCGGCTTTGGGGTCAGCCTTGGGAATCATGCCGGATAGTTCCGGGTTGGGGGGGGGCGGCAGCTTCAAATAGCCGGCTTTGCCGAGCGGGAAGCGCACGGCGATGCTTTTATCGACGATGGTGGTGCCTTCGCTGGAAACTTCCTGGAAGCGATAGACGACGAGTCCGAACTTATTGCCTTCGAGACGGCCCAGGGCGATGTTTTCCTTGGTTTTGCCGAGGGAGGTTTCCTCATCGAATCTCCACTCGCAGCCGGACCAGGCGCCGAGGATGCTGTCGGCATCGGATTTGATGTCCTCGATGCGCTTGAGTTCGCCGTTAGGCGAGCGGAAAACATCGGTTTTTTCGTCATAGCGGAGGTTGGAAATGCTGCTGGCGGCGCCGGTGGCGGTGATCGTCCAGGCATTGCCCAGAGTTTCGCGCAGCAGCAGATTCACCTGTTCGACGGCCTTGAACTCGCGTTTGGCCCAGAGTTTGCGATATTCATCGTATTCTTCCTTGGTGAGGCCGAGTTTCTCATGAAATGGCAGCGGCACGCCGCGCTTGTTGCTGGCGGAAAATTCGCGGAACCATTTCTTGTCAAGGCGGGCGGCCGCCTCGACTTTGGCGACGTATTTGTCGATTTCAGCGGGGGGCAGAATGATGCCGATTTGGGCGGACACGGGAATGTCCTTTTCAAACAGGCCGGCGAAGATTTTTGGGGTTTCCGCCGCCGTGACGAGCGAAACAAGCGAGGCAGCCAAGAGTGGAGTATGGAATTTCATGAGGGGATGGGCAGGCACAGGGATGATGGCGGGTATGTCGTGGAATTCAAGTGGCAATGCGCTGAGGCTGGCATAATAGCAACCTCGTCCCTGCCTTGCGCGTGCTTGAACATGGGCTTCACCCTGCCGGGCATGCGCATCAAGTTAAGGGGGTAGTTATAAAAACCCACCGGGTTCTGGTAAATCGTGCCAAAGAAACCACTGAAACACGGATTGCCACTGATACCACTGAGAAGAATTTGGCATCGGACATATTCACGTTTTTTCCGAACTCGACCTTGAAGGTGGTGTTGTCGGTATCAACGCTGATTTTGCCAGCCGCGCCCACCATGTCAAAGCCTGCGGTGCTGTTGTTGTCGAGGAACAAGGCCGCCGCACCCACGCCATCGGGCACCCCGCTGGTTCACCAGTTGCCGGCGGTGCTCCAGTTGGTGTTAGAGCCACCCTGTTTCCACTGCTGGGTGATGCCGCTGCCGGCCAAGGTGAGCGTACGGTTGGTGCCGCCGCCTTGCAACACCACCGTGCCGCTGCTGGTGAACGACAACCCCAGCGCGCTTTGTGCCGCGTTCAGACACACGGTTTGCGCCGTGTTGACCGTGGAAATGTTAAACAGCACCAGGTCCGCACTGCCTGGCACAGCTCCCGGGGGGGGCGTGGTCGCCCCGCTTGCCGTGGACCATGAGCCAACTGTATCCCAGCCCGTGTCCGTGCCATCCCAGTAAATGTTGGCCGCCCTTCCCCCCGGCGACCCGAGCAGGGCAAGGGCGGTGAGGGAAACCAAGTGCCCACGACTCAACCCTGAGCGACGGGCCTTGGCACCCGTCCTAGGACTGCCAAGGACGGCATTAACGTCCGTTACATTATGTAACGCGGCTACGAGCGGATTGCGGGTCGGCTTCATGGATGGATTACTGATTGTGCGAAAAATAACAGGCAGGACGCATGATATAAATACTGATAGTATCTCCAGTGAAATAATATTCTCTAAGTCTCATGATCTGGCCTAACTGAGTTGGTTGTTCGGGTCAATTTCTGACCAGGATAGGCGGTTCCTCGCGGATCTCGGGCTCGATGAACGTCTCATGGAAACTTTCCCGCAGGCCGACGCCTTTCTCATCCTCCAGCGGCTTGCGGCGCGGGACACGGCGATGGACAAAGAGGCCGAGCAGGCGATGGTGGAGGCTATCCGCTGCGGGCGCGGTCCGCTGCCACTTTATAGCGATCTCAAGCCGCTGCTCAACTCGCTGGCGCGGCAGGGAAAGGACAAAACATTGCTGGAAATATGCGCGATCTATCTGCCCTTTGAGTCTGCCAATCCGGTGTTGATTACCCAGTTGGCCTATCTCGCCTGTCTTAACCAATTGCTCGAACCCAAGACGGTGCAGGCAGCCATGGAGCACTTGGCCGCCGGGTTTCCCAAGGAAGTGTCCATCCACTGTGTGCTTGCCACGGCTTACCTGTGTGATGGGCAGCACCTCCGCGCCGCGGAAACGCTCGACCGCCTCCATTTGGACCCCGCCAGACTCTCGCCGGAATACCATGCCGCATTTCTAACAATACAGGTGCTCAATGGCCGCATCGCCAGGGATGATCCGCGCATCACCGGGTTGGAGTGGAACTCCCTGCTGCCGTCCGAGCGCAATAAATTCAGCGAACTGCTCCGATCGGCGGAGCCATAGCCACGGGTCCATATTCAGCTGAGCATAATGCCTGTCATTAAATAGTTGACTGCGTTAGTTAAATGCGATTCCCTTGCTGCATGAACGCGCTGAATCGTGGGTTGGGAGGGGTGGAAGTGCATAACGCCATGTCTGATTGCCGGTCTGGTAGCGACGGGAAGAAAACGCGAACGCGGAGGGGGTCTGGGTCTGGAGCGGGGGCGCTGCCGTCTGGCGGAGTGATGGAGGGGGGGGCGGCGGTTGACGGAACGGTGGGAGCAGTGGAGGGAATGAATGCGACGATGCAACCCAAGCCACGAGTGCTCTCGCCTCTGGACCGGATTGAGTTGCCGACGGGTGCCTGCCTCGGACGGGTGTTTACACGTGGGTGGAAAGGGCGAAGGCAGCGGATCGTGGTGAGTCCGGATGAAGGGGCGAGCTATCACATCATGAGCCGCACGGCGGGCGGCGAACGCTTGCTCGGCGACACGGAAAAAGAAGCACTGCGCCGCCTGATGTGGCGCTTGGCCCGCTTCGCCGGGATCGAAATCCACACCTATGCGGTGATGGACAACCATTTCCATATCCTCGCGCGGGTGCCGGCACACGACCCGTTCGTGGCGCAATTTGTCGGCCCCGGCGGTGAGGAGCGCTTGCTGGAGCACCTGCGCTTGCTGTATTCGCGGGCCTACATCGCGGCGCTGCGGGCGGAGTTGGCGGACTTGCGGCAGAGCGGGCTGCCGGAGGAGGCGGACGCGCTCATCGCAGGCTATGTGCGGCGGATGTGCAATCTGCCGGTGTTTGTGAAGGAGTTGAAGGAGAGGTTTTCACGCTGGTACAACAAGCACCGGAACCGGCACGGGACGCTGTGGATGGAACGCTTCAAAAGCGTGTTGGTGGAGGACGGCGAGGCGCTGCGGACGATGGCGGCCTACATCGACCTCAACCCGCTGCGTGCCGGCATGGTGAAAGACCCGAAGGATTATCGGTGGAGCGGCTACGGGGAAGCGATGGGCGGCGGCACGGCGGCACGCAGCGGTTTGGGCGGGGTGGTCGGGCATGCGGATGGCGGCGCAAAAGCCTGGGATAGCCCGGTCACGGACAAAGGGATGAGCGCTGCGGAAATATACCGGTGCTGGTTGTTTGAGGACGGCCGTGAGCGGTCGGGTGGCAGTAGCGGCGGCGCCAAGAAGCGGGCGGGGATTGGCAGCGAAGAGGCCGCCGCGGAGAAAAAGCGGATGGGCAAATTGAGCCGGGCCGCGTTGTTGCGCTGCCGGGTGCGATATTTCTC
>JBILFE010000650.1:0-2808 GCA_044351705.1 Luteolibacter sp.
GGCGGCTACCCCGGCGACACTGAGACCCCCGAACAGCACATCCCTGCCACCGGTTATCCCGGCCGCGATTGGGAAACCTGCATGACTCTGAATGATACCTGGGGCTTCAAAAGTGACGATCACAACTGGAAGCCGCTGTCCACCCTCATCACCAATCTGGTTGATATTGCCAGCAAGGGCGGCAATTACCTGCTCAACGTGGGCCCCACCGCCGATGGCGAAATCCCTGCGGAATCCGTCAAACTGCTCAAGGACGTCGGCGCATGGATGAAAGTGAATGGCGAATCCATCTACGGCACCCATGCATCGCCGTTCAAGAAACTCCCGTGGGGTCGCTGCACCCTCAAGGACGCTGGCGCGGACACCCTGCTCTATCTGCACGTGCTAAACTGGCCTGCCGATGGCAAATTGCTCGTCCCCGGCTTGGCTAACAACATTAAGTCCGCCGTGCTGCTCATGGCGGGTGCCCAACTGGCAGTTGAGAAATCCGAGAACGGGCCGGTTTTGTCACTGCCTGCCACCGCGCCGGATGCCATCTGTTCCACGATTAAATTGCTGGTGCAGGGCAAACCTGAAATTTCCGGCCTGGTGGTTGTTCCCCAGACCGATGGCGTCATCACCTTGCTGGCGGAAGATGCCAAGCTCGAAGGCAGGACGATCCGGACCGAGCAAAAAGACAAGCTCACCAACGTCGGATTCTGGGTCGATCCGGCGGAAACCGTGGCGTGGGACCTGCGTGCCGATCGTGATGCCAAGTATTCCGTTCGCATTGAGACGGCCGCCCAGGCCGCCGGTGCCGTGTTGAAAATCCAGGGTGTGGGCAATCTCGCCTACGCCGTGCCTAAAACCGCGAATTACGCCACCTATCAGACTGGCAGGGTGGGTGAGATCAATCTCACCAAAGGGGGCAAAATCACCCTTACCTTGCGCCCGGTCGCCGAGGGCTGGTCGCCGGTGAATTGTCGCAAAGTGGTCCTCGTCCCGGAACCTTGATTTGCGTCACCGGTCCAAGGTCACATCCTCCCATGACGTCGGGTCTTCAAGCGCCTCGAGGTGGGTGAACACCGTGCTGTTAGGTAGCGCGCTGCGTATGTCCTGCTCAATTTTTTCCAGCAGGTTGTGCCCGTCGTAAACCGTCCATCCACCCGGAACAAGCACGTGCACCGATACAAATTTCCGCGCCCCCGCCTGGCGGGTGAGCAGGGCATGAAACTTCACTTCCTCGCCTTGATAGCTATCCAGAATCCGGCGGATGGCGGCAAGATCCTCCGCCGGCAACGCCAGATCCATCAAGCCGGATACCGAGCGCCACACGATGTGAGAACCGGTCCAGACGATGTTGGCGGCCACCAGCAGCGCCACCACCGGGTCCAGCCACAACCAGCCAGTGACAACAACCGCTCCCACGCCGGCCAGCACCCCGACGGATGTCCACACATCCGTAAGCAGATGGTGGGCATTGGCTTCCAGGGTGATGGAGTGGTTCTTTTTTCCCACGCGCAGGAGCAGCAGGGCCACTCCGAGGTTGACGATGGAGGCCACCACCGAAACAGACAAGCCCACTCCCACTTGTTGGAGTTCCTTGGGATGAATCAGCCGCGGCACTGCGGTGAAGGCAATGCTCAGCGCCGCCACCAGGATCAGCGCTCCTTCCACACCGCTGGAAAAATACTCCGCCTTGCTATGGCCGTAAGCATGATCTTCATCCGCCGGCCGCGCCGCGATCGTCAACATCGCCAACGCCATCATGCCGCCTATCAGATTTACCACCGATTCCAGCGCGTCGGACAACAATCCCACCGATCCGGTTAGATAGTAGGCCGCGGTTTTCAGCACGATGGTCACAATGGCCGCGGCAATCGAGAGCCAGGCAAAGCGGGTGAGGGAGTCACGACTGGTGTTAGATCGGGTCATGCACGTGAAGGTTGTGGCAGGTCGGCTGTGGATTTAAGCGGATATGGCTCCAATGGCAAGGATTGCCTTTGGCATCGCGAGAAAATGCTTTCGCGAGAAAATGCTTGAAGCCGGCGCGCGAAAACCGGAGTCTCAGGAAATGAGCAACGAGCCACTCTATCAGCAACGCCTCGCCCGCTATGTCACCGCCATGCGCAACGAGAAGCCGGACCGCATTCCGATCCGGCCGTTTGTCGCGGAATTCACCGCCCGCTATGCCGGCTACACCTGCCAGGACGTGGCACACGATTACAACCGCGCGTTTGATGCCGCGGCCCGATGCGCCAGGGATTTCGATTGGGATGCGGTCGTGCCTAACATGGTGTATGTGTGGACCGGACTGGCTCAGGCCGTCGGGCTGCGTTACTACGGCATTCCCGGAATCCATATTCCGGCCACCACCGGTTTTAACTACATCGAACCGGAGGAAGACCAGTCGTGGATGCGTGAGGACGAATACGATGCACTCATTGCCGACCCCACCGGGTTTCTCTACAACGTGTGGCTGCCGCGGGTCTCCACCGAGGTGAGCAAGCTCGGGGAACCCGCCACCTATCGCAACAACCTCTCGTTCGTCAAAGGCGGCATGGCCATGCTGCAATACTTTTACGCCTTCGGCCCGCAAGCCGCACGTTTGCGCAATGAATCGGGCACCGTTTCGGCTATCGCCGGCATCTTCAAGGCTCCCTTTGACATTCTTGCTGACAAACTCCGCGGCTACATTGGCCTGACCATGGACATGGTCACCCAACCGCACAAGGTCATGGCCGCCTGTGAGGCGCTCATGCCACACCTGTGTCATGTCGGGTTGACCACGGCGGACGCGGCGAAGCAGGTGCCCATCGGATTCTGGAT
>JBILFE010000262.1:0-5560 GCA_044351705.1 Luteolibacter sp.
CGCCGAAGACCTTCGACACGCATTATTGGTCGACGCTCAAGCCCATCATCGAGGAGTTTTGGAAACACGGCCATCAGACGTTGTTTTATGGCGAGGGCAAATGGAAACACCACTTTGATAGCTTCCGCGAGTTGCCCGATCGCAGCATCGTGTTCCACTGCGACCAGGACGACATCTTCGAGGTGCACCGGCGCCTGCACGACAAGTTCGCCTTGAGCGGCGGCGTGCCTAACAGACTCTTGAGCTTCGGCAAGCCGGAACAAGTGCGCGAGTTCTGCGCGCGGGTGATCCGGGAAGTGGCGGCCGACGGCGGTTACATCATGGACGCCGGGGCGATCATGCAGGATGACACCAGCATCGAAAACCTGCGCGTGCTCACCGACGTCACTCGCGAATTGGGTGGCTACTCCGCCGGCACCTATCAAGAACCCACCTCCATGCCGCCGTGTGAGGTGCCGGCGTCGCAAGCCGCCCGCGCCGCCCTCACCGGCATGACCGGTCGCGCGGTGCCCGGCCTCGCCCCCGGCATTTGTCGGCCATGGGAGGACAAGGCCATGGAATATCCGGAAATCACCGGTGACAAGGATATGGTGCGCCAAGTATGGAACGACCTCGAAGGCCTGGCCAATACCTATATCTGGCAACTCTTGTTGAGTTTCTGACTATTCGATGCACCACGTGCACACGCCGATTTTGCGCACGCCGGACACTGCGGCTAACAATTCCCTCACCCCCGAACTCTACGAGGACAACATCCTCTACATGGACAAGCAGGTGGGCGCAGTCATCGCCGAACTCGAAGCCCTCGGCCTGCGCGAAAAAAACCTCGTCATCTTTGCCGGCGACAACGGCACCGCCATGAACTTTCCCTCGACCCTCGGCGGGCGCCTGATCAACGGCAAGAAGGCGTCGATGCTTGAGGGCGGCTCGCGCGTCCCGTTCATCGCCAGTTGGCCCGGCACCACGCCTGCCGGCAAAGTCTGCAAGGACATGGTGAGTTTTGCCGACCCCACGCGACCTTTGTCGAACTCGCCGGAGCCAAGTTGCCGGAGGGCATGAAATTCGATGGCCGGAGCTTTGCGCCGCAGTTGCGCGGCGAAGCGGGCCAGCCACGCGAGTGGGCCTATGTCCAACTTGGCGACAAGTGGTTTGTCCGCAATGTCGGGTTCAAGATGAACGAACGGGCCGAGTTGTTCGACATGAGCGACGCGCCGTTTGTCGAAAAGCCGGTGGCTGCAGAGGCGGATACCGAGGCTAGCAAAACCGCCCGCCAACGCCTCGCCGCCGTGCTCGCCGAACTCAACCCGGCCGCCGGCAAGACCGACCCCGGCGGCGGCAAGCGCCCGGGCCAACAGAAACGCAGAAACAAGGCGCCGTAAAACCCGCGGGGAAAAGGTAGTCACAGACCGCCGCGACAATGCCGCGCAGAGACCGCCTTGTAGCGGCGCTCTATGAGCGTCGGCGCGAAAGCAATGCCGCGCAGAGACCGCCTTGTAGCGGCGCTCTATGAGCGTCGGCGCGAAAGCAATGCCGCGCAGAGACCGCCTTGTAGCGGCGCTCTATGAGCGTCGGCGCGAAAGCAATGCCGCGCAGAGACCGCCTTGTAGCGGCGCTCTATGAGCGTCGGCGCGAAAGCAATGCCGCGCAGAGACCGCCTTGTAGCGGCGCTCTATGAGCGTCGATGCGCAAGAGATGCGTAAGAGATGCGCAATGCCTTGGCCAGCGACGGTCGCAGACCGCCGCTACAAGGCCCCCCTGTCGGATTGATCTGGCAATCGCTGGCGAGCCGTGCTAGGCTCCGTCTATGGATGCTTTGATTCATCACATGGAACAGGGACAGGAACTTTCTCCGCGCGAGGTGGAGGTCGCGGCCGATTTACTGCTAGACCCTGCCGTGGCGGATGCCAAAAAGGAACGCTTGCTGGAAGTACTCTCAAACAAGGGCGAGACTTTTGGCGAAATTTCCGGATTTGTGGACGTTTTTCTTCAGCACGCGGTGAATCCGCACATGGGCTTGCTGGATCTGGAAGGACCGACCTTGGATTTATGCGGCACCGGTGGCGATAAGTTGGGGCTTTTCAATGTCTCCACCACGGCCATGTTCATTGCGTCGGCGGCGGGAGCGGTGGTGGTCAAACACGGTAACCGTGGCATCACCTCGCCCAGCGGTGGCGCGGATGTGCTGGAAGCTCTCGGCATTCGGATCGACCTGCCACCCGATGGATTCCGGCGCTGCCTGGAAAAGGCCGGGATCGGCTTCATGTTTGCGCAGCAGTATCATCCGGCGTTCAAGGCGGTCTCGGCTGCCAGAAAAGCGCTGGCAGCACGCGGCGTGCGGACCATTTTTAATATCATCGGCCCCTTGCTCAATCCCGCCAGCCCGCAATGCCAGCTCGTCGGCGTCTTTGTCCGTGATCTCTGCCCGGTCTTCGCCGAGATTCTCGAAGGTCTTGGCCGCGAAAGCGTCTGGGTGGTGCATGGCACCACCGGCGATGGTCGGGCAGTGGACGAGATGAGTTTGATGGGGTCCACACGGATTTGCAAGGCCGGGCTGTATCAGGATTTGGAGGATGAAGAGGTCAGACCGCGTGACCTCGGCCTCCAGCATGCCGAGGTCAACGACCTACAGGGCGGTGATGCCAAGACCAATGCGATGATTCTGGAAGCCATTCTGGCGGGCCGCGAAACCGGTCCCAAGCGCGATATGGTGTTGATGAATTCCGGGGCCGCCCTGGCTTGTGCCGGGCTCGCGGATGACCTTGGCGACGGCATCGAAATTTCCCGTGAAATGATTTCCAGTGGTGCCGCCCTCGAGCGTCTGCGCCTGCTTAAAAAGGTGGCCAAGTGACCGGGCTTGCCGCTTATTGAGCACCCAACAGGCATCAAACTACTATGGAAATCGTTTTTCGCGTCAATTACCGCACCGTGCCGGGCCAGACCCTTTGGCTCAGGCTGGTGGCCCTGTTTACGGCCACCGGTGCCCGTATCGAACAAGTGATGCCCCTGCATTGGATCAATGACCGACAATGGGAAGCGGCTGTCGAATTGCAGGGATCGGGGGCATTGCGTTTATCATATAACTATCAAGTGCGGCACGAGGGCAACGGTGTGCAGCTTGATGAGTGGCTCACTCCGCGGGTGATGGAGCTGGATCCCGCCGCACGCGATACCGTGGTGGCACTCGACACGTGGTGTTCGGCCGGCACCCCTGACTATGCCTTTGAAACCGCCGCCTTCGCGGTGATCCTGCCCAAACGCGGGCCGTTCGACAAACCCATCGCCGTTGCGCCGGAGGCCAATCATGAATTTTTCCTGCGGATGGCTGCGGTCCCAGTCGGCCAAGTCCCCTGTCTCATCGGCAGCGTGCGCGAACTCGGAAATTGGGATTGGCAGTGCGCCCTGCCGCTTCAAGAAGTGTCCGCTAATGTCTGGAGGCTCGCGTTGAGCCTGCCGGCGGCTTGGCATATCGAATACAAATATGGCCTCTACGATACCAAGTCGCGGTGTATGATCTCAATCGAGCAAGGCGGCAACCGCTTGCTTTCTGATCATGCCCGCGGTCCTCGCCAGTGGACCCGCGTGTGCGACGAAGGCTATGCCCGTAGCCATGTGGACCGGTTCCGGGGGGGCGGTGTGGTGGTGCCGGTGTTTTCATTGCGCAGCGCGCTTGGTCTTGGCGTCGGGGAATTCGCCGACCTCAAGTTGCTGGCTGACTGGGCTGCCACTACCGGCCTGAAGATGATTCAAATCCTGCCGATCAATGACACCACCGCGGCCGATGATTGGACCGATTCCTATCCGTATTCGGCGATCAGCGCGTTCGCGCTGCATCCGCTCTATCTACGCATCGATGATTTGCCCTATCCGATGCCGCCGGACTTTGCCCCACGCGTCGCCGCCGCGAGGCTACACCTCAACTCGTTGCCAACCGTCGATTACGAGGCTGTCATGCAGGCCAAGCAGCAGCTCACGCGATCAATCTATCAACACCATCTGGCCGACCTTTCGGCTCACACGGGCATCCACAAATTCCTTAATGCAAACCGCGATTGGTTGATTCCTTATGCGGTTTTTTGCGTCTTGCGTGAGCGCCACCAGACTGCGGATTTCACCCAATGGGGCGATTACTCAAGCTTCGACAGGGAATGGGTCGAGCGGATGGTGGACAAGTCCGGCAAATATTGGTCGCAGCTTTTCTATCATGTGTGGCTGCAATATGAACTTGACGCTCAGTTGTCCGCTGCGGTGCGCCACATGCATGACCGTGGCATCGCCCTCAAGGGGGATCTGCCCATCGGTGTTGACCGCCACTCGGTGGATGCATGGTCACGGCCGCACTTGTTCAAGTTGCACTCGCAGGCAGGCGCGCCGCCTGATGCCTTTGCCGGCAAGGGGCAGAACTGGGGGGTCCCAACCTATCACTGGGATGCCATGAAATACGACGGCTACGCCTGGTGGCAGGCTCGATTCGCACAACTCGGCCGCTATTTCGATGCCTATCGGATCGATCACATTCTGGGGTTTTTCCGCATCTGGCAGATTCCTTGCGACCAGTTGCAAGGCGTCATGGGCTGGTTTGATCCGGCCATTCCGGTGTCCCTTGATGAGCTTGATGCGCGAGGCATCCGCTTTGATTTCAACCGTTTCTGCCGCCCCTACATCCGTGAGCACTCACTGCTTGAACGTTTCGGCGAGGATGCCGAATTCGTCAAACAAGAATACCTGGAGCCCTGCGGCTACGGCTATTTGAAACTCAAGGAGGCGGTTTCAACCCAGCGGCGAATTGTCGAGTGCTTCCATGACCTGACCGATGCCGACGCGCCGCAACACGGCCGTTATGCGGGCATCCGGGAGGCATTGCTGGATTGTGTGAGCGAGGTATTGTTGTTGGAGGTGCCTGATTCCAATGGCCGTTTGTTTCATCCGCGGTGTTTGATGCGCATGACGCGGTCCTATCAGGAATTGGATGAGGATGCGAAGTGGCGCCTCGATGAGTTGTATAACGATTACTTCTATCGGCGCCAGGAACACTTCTGGCAGGCGCGGGGCTATGAGAAACTTCCCGTGCTGCGCATGGCCAGCCAAATGCTGCTGTGCGGTGAGGATCTCGGCATGGTTCCCGCCTGTGTCGCCGGGGTCATGGAGGAACTCGGTATCCTCGCTCTGGAAATCCAGCGCATGCCCAAAAACCCCCAGCTGGATTTTACCCATCCCGCAGATGCTCCTTACATGAGCGTGGTGAGCCCGTCCACCCATGACATGTCAACCCTGCGTGGTTGGTGGTGCGAGGATACCACTCTGACCGGACGTTTTGCGTGGAGTATGTTAGGCATGGATGTTCCGACACTCCACCTGTCAGGGGAGACCGCTGCCCGCATCATCGTGTTGCACCTTCACTCGCCGGCTATGTGGGCGATTTTCCCGTTGCAGGATTTATTGGCGATCGACGAAACCATCCGCCACCCCGAGCCTGAGGCCGAACGCGTCAATGTGCCTGCGGTCATGCCCCATTACTGGTGCTATCTCATGCATCTGGGATTGGAACAACTCGTGGCGGCCA
>JBILFE010000103.1:0-8378 GCA_044351705.1 Luteolibacter sp.
CGGCTCCTGTCCGAGTGCTGGCCCCCAAGAAAAAGCTGGCCTATCAACTCGACGTCCCGCGCGAAGTCCGGCCGGGCACCGAAGCGCGCTTCGGCATCACATCCAGCCAGCCGACGCGTTTGGTCATCTATGCGGTGGATGAAGGCATCCACCAAATCACCTCGTACAAGCTGCCGCAGCCGTTGGATTTTTTCCTGCGCAAGCAGGCGCTGGAAGTGCGGACCCAGCAATGGTTGGACTTGTTGTTGCCGGAATACCGCTTCCTCAAGGCGGCGCCAGCGTTTGGCGGCGATGGTGATGCGGCGCTATCGATGCACCTCAATCCGTTCAAGCGCCGGCAGGAACCGCCGGTGGTGTTTTGGTCGGGTATCATCGACGCCGGACCGGTCCGCAGCGAGGTGAAATGGACTGTGCCGGATTATTTCAATGGCAACCTGCGCATCATGGCCGTGGGCTGCAACGCCAATGCCCTCGGCACGGCGGAAGCCTCCACGCTGGTGAAGGCGCCTATCATCGTGCAACCCAATGCCCCGTTGTTTGTCACGCCCGGCGATGAATTTGAAACCTCGGTCACCATCTTCAATCATCTGGCTGCCACCGGTGAATCCGCGATCCAAATCACCGCCAGCGCTTCGGACCATCTCGAAGTCATCGGCAATGCCACCGCCACCTTGCCGCTGGCCAGTGGCAGCGAGGGCGTGGTTCGCTTCCGCTTCCGCGCCAAAGACCGCCTGGGGGCCGCCGACTTGAAGTACGAGGCCAGCGGCGGCGGCGAATCCGTCCGCCGCACCACCACCCTGAGCGTGCGCCCCGCCAGCCATCACCTCACCAGCGTCACCACCGGATGGTTCCGCACCGGTGCCACTGAGGAAAAGGTCAAACGCACGCTCTATCAGGAATTCCGCCACACCGAGGCCACCGCCAGCATCGTGCCGCTCGGCCTGGCCCGCGGCCTGGAAGCCTATGTCCGCGAATATCCCTACGGTTGCTCGGAACAAATCACCAGCCGCGCCATGGTCAAACTCGTGGCCGCCACCGAGGCGGATTTCGGCCTCACCCCGAAACAAGCAGCCGAGGCATTGACCTCCGCCATCAGCCAGCTCGCCTCGCGCCAGCGCGCTGACGGCGGCTTCGGCTATTGGTACGCCGGCACCGCCTCCGATTTTGAATTCCACTCGCTCTATGTGCTGCATTTCCTGAGCGAGGCAAAATTGTTAGGTCATGCGCTGCCGGAAGGCCTGATCAACGGCGCGGTGAAATACGCGTCGCGCACCGCGCGCGCCAGCGTGCGCACGATGGCCGATGCGGAGATGCAGGCGTATGCCATCTATTTGTTAGCCAGGAACGGGACCAATCCCGCGCCGCAGTTGCTCAACCTGCGCGACACCCTCAGCTCGCACTACAAGGGCCAGTGGGAACACCGCGCCGCCGCCGCCTGGATGGCCGCCACCTACATGCTGCTCAAGAAGGATGCCGAGGCTGACAAATTGTTGGATGCGTGCCTCAAGGCCCGCGCCGCCGCCAAGCCTGGTGCCAACCATGACGCCGGCTCGTACTACCTCACTCCGGCGATGGAGGACATCGGCATCTTTTACATCCAGTGCCGCCATTTCCCCCAACGCGCCAAAACCTTTGGCATCGACGCACTGGAACCCATCATGAAACCGCTGCGCGATCAAAGCTTCAACACACTGGCCTGTTCCTACATGACGCTGGCCTTGAAAGCCTACAGCGATCTGGCACGCGGCACCGGCGTCGAGGTCTCGATCAAGGGCATCGCCGCCGGTAATGACACGCCGCAACTGCTTGCCGGACCCGGGCAGGGGATTGTGCGCGCGGCCTTTGGCCCGGCCACCCGCGCGTTGCGCTTCGAGCGCAAACAATCCGGCAGCGGGGATATCGGCGCGTTCTATCAAGTTGTCGAGCAGGGCTACGACTCCGGCAAACCCGCCGGCCCGCAGCGCAGCGGCTTGGAAGTGTCGCGCGAAATCGCGCCTGTTAGCAAGACCCAGGCGCTGCGTGCCGGCGATCCGGTGGAGGTGGTGCTGCGGGTGCGCAATGTCTCCGGGCGCAATCTGACCAACCTGGCGGTGGTTGATTTGCTGCCCGCCGGCTTTGAGGTTGTGGCCGGTGATTTGAAGTCCGGGGCCAACACGGTGGCGGGCACCGACTTCGCCGAACTGCGCGAGGACCGCACCTTGTTTTTCCTCGGGTTGGCACCCAACGCGGAGTGGGCGCTGAAGTACCGCATGAAGGCCATTTGCTCCGGCGCCTTTGCGGTGCCGCCGGCCCTGGCGGAAGACATGTATGATCGCGGCCTCCACGGCGTCTCCACCCCCGGCCGCATCACCATCGAACCGGCAAACTAGCTAGTGAAGGACTCCTCGCCCGGCCAGAACAACACCCGCACCAGCCTGGTCGCCGCTGCCGCGCTCGCGATCCTCTGCGGCTCGATACTGGTTTGGTTTGCCGCGTTGCGTGAAAAGCCGGCGTTCTGGACGCAGGTGGGCGGCTACCCGCAATGGTTGAAGCAGTTGGTTTTATCAACCTTTATGCCGCTGCTGTATGGCACCGTGGGGATGCTCTGCGGCCTCAGCTTGGCGTGCTTCGTCACCATCAGGAAATGCCGGCGGTTCCTCGGTTTGGAGATAGTTCTGTTAGTCCTGGGCTGGGGCATGGTGATTGCATCCGCCTGCATCGCGTTCCAAAACAATGTCTGCAATTTCATCAACGGGGTGCCCATCCACAACCACTCAATGTAGTTTTTTAAATGTAGTTTCGGACTTTAGTCCGTTCTTCAAGCCCTGGACAAAAGACCGGACTAAAGTCCTGGACTACTTTTTATAGCTTGGACAAAAGACCGGACTAAAGTCCTGGACTACTTTTTTTGATGCTCAGTCTCACCCGAACAGCGCCCTGAGCAAGCCCCTGACAATCCGATAGACGGTGAACAGGAGCGCCGCGCACAGGCCTGCAGTTAGGAAAAGCACCAGCAGGATGCCGCCGCCGACGATGAGCACGGGCCACCACAGCGGATGCAAGCGCCGGACCTGGCCGGGCCAGCCCTGCCAATGCGCCCACGCCGGGGCGGACGTGGCGTCGTCCGGATGGCGCGCATCCGCTGCGGCGGCACCTGTGACTGGCGGTGGTGCGGCCCCGTCGATGGCAATGACTTCAACTTCGATGGCGGGTTCGTCGTCGTGGGGCATGGATGCTGAAAGGATGTGCAATGCCCGGGTCAGCCTTTGATCTCGAGGAGCATCTGAGGGTTGTTAGAAAATTTCTTGAGGAAGAAAAGCAGGCGTTCCATGGCCTCGAGCGGGCGGTGGCCGGCGAGGCCGCGGCGGATGAGATGGATTTTATGCAGCATGTGTTCTGGCAGCAGCAGTTCTTCCCGGCGGGTGCCGGATTTGAAGATGTCCACTGCCGGATAGATATAATTTTCGGCGATTTTCCGATCGAGGACGAGTTCCATGTTGCCGGTGCCCTTGAACTCGAGGAAGATCGCCTCATCGGCGCGCGAGTTGGTTTGGATGAGGGCGGTGGCCAGGATGGTTAGAGAGCCGCCGCCGCGGGTGTTGCGGGCTGCGGCGAAGAGGCGGCGGGGGACTTCCAAGGCGCCGATGGTGATGCCGCCGGAGCCGGTGCCGCGGCCGACGTTGTTCATGGTGGCGTTGTAGGCGCGGGCCAGGCGGGTGATGGAGTCCATCAGCAAAAAGACGTCCTTGCCGGCCTCGACGAGGCGTTTGGCGCGCTCGATGGCGATTTCGGCGATGCGGCAATGGTTGCGGGCGACTTCATCATTGGAGCTGGCATAGATTTCCGCGCCGGGCAGGGCACGGCGGAACTCGGTGACTTCTTCCGGGCGTTCATCGACGAGCAGGATCATCAAGTGCAGCGAGTCGCCGTACTTGTCGCGGACCGCTTCCGCGGTGTGCAGCAGCATGGTGGTTTTACCGGAGCGCGGCGGCGATACAATCAGGCCGCGCTGGCCGCGCCCGACCGGGGTCATGATATCGATGACGCGGGTGGTGAACCGTTCGGGGCTGGTCTCGAAACTCAGGCGTTTGGTTGGGTTGATGGCTTTGAGTTCGTCGAAGTGGGGGAGCTTGCCGGCTTCCTCAGGGGTCATGCCATTGATGTGGGTGATCTCCACGAGTTGCGGCCCGCGCGATCCCTCCTGATAGAGACCGTGCAGCCACTGGCCAACGCGCAGGTTGTACCGCCGGATCATTTCAGGGGGCACAAACACGTCGTCGCGCGCCTGCTCGAAGTTTTTCTTGGGCACACGCAGGAACCCGAATCCCTTGGGAGCAAGTTCAAGCAGGCCATTGGCCTCGATCTTCGGTCCTGTTAGAACGAGCGGGCGGTTGGCTTCCGCATCCGGCCGGTTTTGGTTAGAGTCGGCGTGCGGATGGCGGTGCTGTGCTTGGTGGCGATTTTGGCTTTGGTGGCGGTCTTGGCCCTGATGGCGGTCTTGGCCCTGATGGCGGTCTTGGCCCTGATGGCGGTTTTGTTTGCGTTTTTCGCGGCGGCGTTTGCTGCGGCTCTCGGGGTTGCGGTGTGGGTTGTCGGTGTGAGGCGGGTTGTGCTGGGGGGGACCTGAGGGCATCGGCGGCGGGGATGCCGGCTGCGGGGCGGTCGCGAGGGGTTCTGAAGTTGTTAGGGATGCGGCCGGCGCGGGTGCGGCTGCTGGGAGGATCACTGCGGCCGGCGCTGCGGCTGGAGTTGCGGCCGGCGCTGCGTCTGGAGTTGCGGCTGGAGTTGTGTCAGCGGCTTTGGGTTTGCGGGTGGGTTTTGGCGAGGGAGAAGGATGCCGCGGGGTGACGGCGCCACCGCCCGGGACCCGTCCGATGCGACGCACGGCGGGAGCGGCGGGATCGCTAACAGGTGCGGGGGCGGCGGGTTCGCTAACAGGTGGGGGGGCGGGAGCCGGTTCAGGGGGCGAGGCTTTGGTGGGTTTGCGGCTGGGCGCAGCGGTATGGTCATCGCCGCGGATGGCGGCAACGGGTTCACTGGGGTTGGACGTTTCAGAGGCTTTAGGTCTGCGGCTGGAAGCCGCAGCTACTTCAGGTACCTCAGGCGCGGATTTTTTGGCCACGGACTTTTTGACGGCTGCGGATTTTTTGACGGCGGCGGATTTTTTGACGGCGGACTTTTCGGCCGCGGATTTTTTGACGGTGGCGGTCTTGGTCGCCGTTTTGGTTGCGGATTTTTTGGCGGCGGATTTTTTGGCCGCAGGTTTGCGGGCGGGAGCCGTGTCGCTTTCGGCTGGGGTCGGCGGCATGGGTTCGGTGTAGTCGTTGTTAGTCATCCGGAATCGGTTCTGGTGGGTGCGTCTGGCGCGGGAAAATGAAATCAGGAGAGGGTTTGGGGATGAGGCGCTTGGCGTGTTGCGGCCGCTGCGTTCCCGTGGGGTGGCATCAGGAGTCGAGTTGGTCTAACAACTCGTCCGCCACTTCGAAGTTGGTGAAGACGTTGAGGGTGTCCGGGTAGTCATCGAGCAGGTCGTAGAGTTTGATGACCTGGCGGGCGATGGCGGCCTCGGTGACGAGGCAGGGGTTTTGCGGGACGGAGACCCATTTTTCCGAGGTGGGGATGAATCCGGCTTGGCGCAGGGTGTTGGCGACGGTGCCGAGTTCGCCTGGGGAGGTGAGGATGATGTGTTCGTCGCAATCGCTTTGGACGTCATCGGCGCCGGCTTCGATGGCGGCATCCATGATGTGCTCGGCGGGGATGTCCGCGGCGTTGAAGTGGATTTCGCCTTTGCGGTCGAATTGGTATGAGACGCTGCCGAGGGTGGCGATGCTGCCGCCGTTTTTGCTGAAAATCGAGCGGAGGTCGGCGGCGGAGCGGTTGAGGTTATCGGTGGCCATTTCGATGATGAAGGCGATGCCGGCCGGGCCGTAACCTTCGTAGGTGACTTCCTGGATGGCATCGCCGCCGAGTTCGCCGGTGCCTTTTTTGATCGCGCGTTCGATGTTGTCACGCGGGGTGGAAACGGCTTTGGCATTATCGATGGCGGTGCGCAGGCGCGCGTTGACGGCAGGATCGCCGCCACCGGCGCGGGCGGCGAGGGCGATTTCATGGGCACACTTGCTGAAGACTTTGCCTTTGATGGCATCGACTCTGGCCTTGATGTGTTTGACCTTTGACCACTTGTTGTGACCGGCCATGGGTGCGTTTTTAGAATTAGGGGGTTACAGCGGGATTGGGAGAGCGGCAAGCCGGATCAACGATCAACAGGCCGGGGCGGGAGTGTGGGAGAAAAGCGGCTGGATGGAGCGCCGGATGGAGGAACAGGCGGGTGTAGACCCTGTTGGTGGTTCGGCATTACCATGCAAACCGACGCGCCGGAGTTCCTTCGCGGGAGACTCTGTGACATCTTCGCAGACTTGGCAACCGATTTTTTCAGGGAATTTTTTCAATTTCCCATGCCTTCTGATTGACGATTGATGAATGTTGATTTTGGATTTTTTTTTGAAGTAATCAATCAACAATCAACAACCATCAATCGGCAATCATCAATCAAATAGTGGGGCGGGTGGATTCCGGCGGATATCCGGCCTTGCAATCCGGCCCGCAGGAGTCCACTTTGCCGCCATGCAAACGCTGCGACTTCGCGCCATCATTTACCCAGAGGACGGCCTTTGGGTGGCACACGCCTTGGAAATGGATCTGATCGGCACTGGTGCGACCGAGGCCGCCGCCTTGCGGGAACTTCGTTCCAATGTCGAGGCGCAGCTATCATTTGCCAAACAGGCAAAGATCAACCCGTTCCATCCGGCACCGGTTGAAATCCAGAAGCTGTGGGATGATACCAACCTTGCGGTCCTGGGTATGGTTCGTTCCAGAATGAAGGCGCCGGCCCGATCCACCCGGTTTCTTGAGTGGACGGATGTGCAAGTGTCACGGATCGGCAAGAATGTTTTCCAGTGTGCTTGAATGGCCAAGCCGATCAAACTCCGTGAGTTCCTCAAGCGGATGAAGGATTTCGATCCGGGGATTGAGGTTTTTGTCAACCGTGGTAAGGGAAGCCATCTCATGCTTTGCAAGAACACTCACAGCGGCAAGGTCTCTTTCCCTGTTCCGACAAGCACGGGCGAAGTGGCAGGCCCCTACCAGAAAGCCGTCATCCGCAGGTTCGGATTGCCAGAGGATGTGTTCAAGAAGCTGCGGTAAAAGCGCAACAGCAACGGATTCCGCCTGGTCCAAGTTCACCTGGCACGCCCGAGGCTGAACGGGCCACCATCCCGCCCCACGCGCTGTGACCAGCGCGCCTACGCAGAGTGGGCACCACGTAGGCGGGTTCGTTAGGACGCGTCTGTGGGTGATGGACGCGGCACATGAGCCGTCGGGCGTTGGCACCCCCGCGTGACTCCGGGGTGGACGCGGCGGGGTGGCTGGGCTAGGCTCGGGCGTGCTTGAGTGGTTAGGTGATGGCCGGTTTCCCGTGTATCTTGCGCCGATGGCGGGAGTGACGGATTGTATTTTCCGTGAGCTGTGCAAGGAGCTGGGGGCGGATGTGATGGTGACGGAGTTTGTGTCGGCGGAGGGGATCTTGCAGGCGGATGGGCGGACGCGCAAATACACCGAGTTCTCCGAGTCGCAACGGCCGGTGGGCGTGCAGTTGTTCGGCGCGGATGGCAAGCGGATGGGCGAGGCCGCGCGCAAAATCCTGGATTGGAAGCGGCCGGATTTCATCGACATCAATTTGGGCTGCCCGGTCAACAAGGTGGTGGCGAGAAATGGCGGATCGTCGTTGTTGAAGGATGGCGCGCTGGTGGCGGCGGTGGCGGCCGGGGTTGTTAGAGCGGTGGCTGGGCAAGTGGCGGTGACGGCGAAGATGCGGATCGGCTGGGACACGCAGAGCATCAATGCGGTGGAGATTGCGAAGATTTTGGTGGATTGCGGGGTGCGGGTGTTAGTGGTGCACGGGCGCACCCGCTCGCAAGGTTATGGCGGTGAGGCGAACTGGGACGTGATTGATGCCGTGGCGCGGGCGGTGGCGGTGCCGGTCATTGGCAACGGGGATATTGCGAGTGGCGCGGATCTGGCGCGGCGGCGGCGCGACACGGCGGTGGCCGGCGTGATGATCGGCCGCGCGGCGATGGGCAACCCATGGGTTTTCCGCGAGGCCAAACATTTTCTAGCAAGCGGCGTGGCGGACGCCCCTGTATTGTTAGGTGAGCGCTGGGACTTGGTGTTGCGGCATTGCCGCCTTGCCGTGGCCAGCGGCCGCTATGGCGACGAGCGGCAAACACTCACCTCCATGCGCACGCGCCTGATGGCCTATTGCAAGGGTTTTCCCGGTGCCAAGGAACTCCGACAGAAGTTATGCCATGTGGTAACAGTTGGAGAAATGGAGGACCTGGCCG
>JBILFE010000322.1:0-4973 GCA_044351705.1 Luteolibacter sp.
TCAAACAAACGAGCGGGCGGACATCCTGCACATCCGCTCGCGGGTGCCGGGGTGGCTGGCCTGGCTGGCCTGGCGCGGCATGGATCCGCAAACGCGACCGCGATGGGTCAGCACCGTGCACGGATTTTACTCGGTCAACGCCTACTCGGCAGTGATGACCCGCGGGGAGCGGATCATCGCGGTTTCCGAGAGCATCCGCACTTATGTGTTAGAAAACTATCCGGCGGTTGCCGCCGACCGCATCCGGGTGATTCCGCGCGGGATTGAGCCGGAGGATTACGGGGTGGACTATCGCCCGTCGGATCAATGGCTGGCGGATTGGCAAGCCGAGCGGCCCGGGCTTGCCGACAAGGACGTGTTGCTGCTGCCGGGACGCATCACGAGGCTCAAGGGGCATGAGGAATTTTTTGAACTGCTGGCCGCGCTCAAGGCGCACGGCCATCCCGTGCATGGCCTGGTGGCGGGCGACACGCATCCGAAAAAACGCGCTTATCTCGAAGAACTGCGCACCAGCGTGCAGCGGTTGGGCCTCGGCGGCGATGTGGACTTTCTCGGTCATCGCCAGGACGTGCGCGAAATCATGGCGGTGAGCGATGTGGTCTGCGGGCTGTCCCGGCAACCCGAGGCTTTTGGCCGCACCGTGCTAGAAGCTTTGGCGCTGGGCAAGCCGGTCATCGGCTACGACTGCGGCGGCGTGGGCGAGTTGTTGACGAGGTTTTTCCCCGTCGGGCGCGTGCCGCTTGGCGACCGCGCAGTATTGTTAGAAACCGCCCGGGCCATTCTCGCTCAGCATCCCCGGCCGCTGCCGGTGGGTGAGCCCTACACGCTGGATGCCATGTGCCGGGCGACGCTGCGCGTCTATCAGGAACTGCGCTGAGGCCCTGCCCCCGGCAGGAATCGAACCTGCATTCATTTTCCAAAGCTTTTAAAATCAATGGGTTCCATATTTCACTTGCCTAACGGGAACGAAAGTGGGAACAAGAATCCGTAAAGACCTTCCCGCTTTCGTTCTCACTTTTTCCCACCAAACTACCAACCCCCGTTCGACCATGCCCGGCGGGTGGAAAGTACCCGAATCCGAGTGGCCAGAAATGCAGGACCGGATGATCGACGCGCTGATCCGGCTGGACGGCGCGCTGAGAAAGCCGGTGCAGGAATTGAGCGTGTGAAGAGCTGTCACCAAGGCGATTTTTGACAAAAAGATTCATTTTTGCACAAATTTATGCAAAAATTACTTTTCTTGTGACGCATCAAGGGTGAGACTTTCCCTGCCATGATCCGCCATTTCGAGTTTGGAAACTTTTGCTCCTACCGTAAAACCGCGGCGATTTCCTTTGCCGCCAGCGCGAGTGTGGACACGGACGATAGTTTTGCGCCGTCCTTGAGAGGCGACCGTCTGTCCCTGATGATGGGAGTTTTCGGGGCGAATGCCTCGGGCAAGACGAACCTGCTGAAGGGCTTGGTGTTTCTGGGCTTTTTCCTACGGCGTTCCTATCAGAATCTCGGTGAGAAGGAGGCGATTCCGGTGGACGGCTTTTTCCATTTGGGCCTGAATACCCCCATTAGCCTGAAGCTGGAATTCGAGGGTAACGGCGAGGTTTACCGTTATGAGTGTGAGTTGCTGCCAACTGCCGTGGTGAGTGAGAAATTGTTCCGGTTGCACCCGAAGACCGGCTATTTCCGCATGCTGATGGCCCGTGACGCCAAGGGCAAAGTCACCGTCAGGGACTTGGACGTGGACAGCGCCGCGATCAACCGCTTGCTCAAAGATCGGCCCAATGCCTCGATGGTTTCTGTCGGCCTTCTAACGGGATCCAAGGAAATGTCCAAAATCAACCGCTCCCTCGGCATGATCGAGACCAATGTGGATCGTACGGGCAAGCAAGAGGCGGTCATCGAGAACGAAATGCAGGCACTCATTGAAGCGGCGGAATATTTTGAAGCGAATCCTCAGTTGCTAGAAAACCTGGAAGCGCGTCTGATTGCGGCGGACCTCGGGATTTCGGGGTTTGAGATCAGGAAATTGACGATGTTCGACGCGGAGAAAAAGCGGGAAAACGAAGTGATGTTCCCCTTCGTCCGTCACCGAGTGGATGGCAACGAGGTGGTGTTTCCTCTTTCCTTGGAATCTTCGGGGACCAAACGGCTGTTTCTGGTGTTGCGCCGGTTCTTCCCGGTGCTGATGGATGGCGGCATCGCGGTGATCGATGAAATGGAATCCGACATGCACCCGCATTTGATCCCGACCCTGCTGGATCTATTCACTGACCGCGAGTTGAACCCGAAGATGGCTCAACTTCTGTTCACTTGTCACCATGTGGAGATCCTGAACCGTTTGGCCAAGGAGCAAATTGTTTTGGTCGAGAAAGACGCCAACTGCGTGAGCCACGCCAAACGCCTGTCCGATATTCCCGGCGTCAGGCGTGAGGAGAATTTCTTCTCCCGCTACAATGCCGGTTATTACGGCGCCATCCCGCAACCCGAAATGCTCTGAACGTGGCGCGAACCAAGTCCATCCTGCTCTTTGGTGAGGGAAAGTCAGAAGCCATTTTTCTAGTGCATCTCCGGCACCTTTATAGTGGCCCGAATACGGCCATCAAGGTGGAGCATGGCAGGGGCGGGAGCGTGCACACCGTGGTGGAGAGCGCGATCAAAATCGCAAGTCTCGCCGATTACACGGGAGTGCTGGTTCTGTTGGACTCCGACCGCGACGATGCGCCGATTCCGGAAAAAAAGTGCAAGAAGCACCGGCTTGTCATCAAGTGGTGCGAGCCTTGCCTTGAGGCTCTTTTGTTGGAGATACTGGGTGACAGGAGTTTGTCGAGACTGCGGAGCGGTGCCAAGGCTGCGGAGAGATGCAAGTCCCATTTCCAGACCGCGCACCTGGGAACCGACCGGAGCGGGCAGGCGCTGGGACGATTGAACAACGCCTTGCAATCAAAATTTCCGAAGGAGTTGTTGGATGTCGCACGCACCAGAATTCCGGTTCTCGATGAAATTATCCATGCAATCCAGGGAAGAGTAGGTTAGAAGCTCACCATCGCAACGGGACATTCCCAAGGAGCAGGGCTTGTGCTTTGCGTGGGACGATGCCGAGCAAATGCACATCTTCCGGGGACGGAAAGCGGGGGTTTCAGAGGCAGAGCGCAAGGCCAAGGCATTGAATAAATCACGCAAAGAGTGGGTAATGCTCTTTGTATCAGCCGAAATCGGGACAGGGACACAGGGGGGCTTGTATAAAGACCCCCGTGTCCCGTTCCTCAGAAACACCCAAACTACCCCCCCCTCTCTCATTTCGTCAACGGCAGCGACGGGCGGCGGTAAATTCACCCCGCAGTAAACGTCCATGGGACAAGCGTGTGTGGCAACTGCTCACCAAAGAACTCGAAACAGCGATGATGGATATATCCAGCCACTACCCGAACAATTCATGCACCGTGATTCACTTCTCGATTTGCCATTTGTTGATGATGTTTCACCGATATTCCCAGTACCCTTGCAAACCCCGCAACTCTTTTGTTTGCCTGCAATCCGTACGAGAAAACTTTCGCCCTTCTTCAGCCGCTCCACGAATTCAGTCACGGACATCATGTGGGGCTCTTGCATTTCGCGATACAGATGGACTGACTTCTTATTGCCCAATACCGCGAGGTATTCGTATATTTTTCCCGTGTCTTCAATTTGCGCTTCAAGCCATGTGTCGTCAGCAACTTTTCGGTCGGACGCAAAATCAACAGCTATTAGTTGTTCCCCAAGTCTCGCGAGGTATCTCTGATTCTCTATATTCTGGACAATTTTGACTCGCATCTTCTCCCGCGCACGCTCAATGGCGGCCCTTTGTTCCGCCGCAACCGTTGCGAAAATAGCCCTGAACTTTTCTGATTCAATCGGAATAGCCCTGACTGGATAGTCTTTGGGCTCCTCTGCTGAACACCAGCCAAACGGCAATAACGCCGCCACCATGAAAATTCTGTATGACTTCATCTATTGATAGAGAAAAAGTTTATTCTAAAACCCCAAACAAGGCAATCACATTTCACTTCAAAGCCAGCAACTCAGAGAATATTTGTGTTAGATAATCCCCGCTTTCATCACGGAAGAAGGCGCCACAGGATTGCCCCCGGCAGGAATCGAACCTGCATTTAAGGTTTAGGAAACCTCCGTTCTATCCATTGAACTACGGGGGCGGTGGTTGGCCGGCGTGGGGCGTGTGACACGTCTGGCACGGGCGCGGGTGCAACGTATCGGGTTTGGAGCCGCGGTGCAAGCTCAACAACCCACGGGGCGGCCTGCGCCACGATGACAGCCCATGCGCGCGGAGGGAAATGCGCCGGCACCCAATTTTTCTGCACTTGACGTGGCCGCGGGATCGGCGTTCGTTGGGGCGGCATGTTTCACCAAGTTCTCAAATCCAAGATCCATCGGGCGATGATCACCGCCGCAGACGTGGATTATGAAGGCAGCATCGAAATTCCACTCGATCTGATGGAAGCGGCGGGTTTGTGGGAGGGGGAGAAGGTTCTGGTGGCATCCATCACGACTGGCAACCGCCTTGAAACCTACGTCCAACAGGGCCAAGCCGGCACCGGCCATATCATCATCAACGGGGGAGCGGCCCACCGCATCAAAAAAGGCGAGCGGGTGGCGATCATGGCCTTCGGGCTGTCCCAGGCCCCCGTGCTGGCCAAGAAGATCCTGCTTGACGAGACCAACCGGGTGATTCGGGCCGGGTATTGACATGTTGCCGCCAGCCGGATGATTTTTTGTTGGGGAATGGCGTTGACGTGATGAGCGACGTGTGTCAGTTTGAGTGCGTCTATGAAGCTACTCACCGCCTTGTTAGTTGGCGCCGTGCTGGGTTTGACTGCGTGCGATACCATGCACTCGCCCATGTCCAGCACCGAATACGACCCGCTGCTGCCGCCGGGTGGCGCGATCAAGATGTCCGAGAGTCAGCCTGGCTTGAAGGCCGG
>JBILFE010000552.1:0-3286 GCA_044351705.1 Luteolibacter sp.
TTTTTCAAACAACTGCCGAAAGGGGACGCGGATGCCGACAAGATTCTGGTGCGGGACACCCAAATGAAAATCATCCGTGTGGCGGACAACTACCTACAGGTGGAGCTCGATAACACCGGCGAAGTTGGCTTTGTTCCGACCATCATGGTGGAAAATACCAATGCGCCGCCGGTTGATATTCCGAGATCGCCCGGCGAATATCAGGTCTATCCGCCGCTGCCAGCGAGGGATCCGGCTGCCGTTCCGCCGGAAGGCGCGATTCCGACGGTCATCGATCCGGATGCGCCGGCGCGGCCAGCCCCCGGCACCAATGCCGGTCCCGTGCCGCCCATCGAACCGTCATCCGAGTTACCTGTGCCACCCACCCGCTAATTCAGGGGACCCAGCAGCGGCTCAGCAGCGGGTGTTTGTCCCGGATGCGGGTGGGGAGCCGAATTCGTAGCGCAAGGCGGCGAGGCAGAAGAGGGCGGCCGTTTCAACGCGGAGGATGATGTCGCCGAGGGAAATTGGCAGGAAGCCCGCAGCGAGTGCGGCGTTGGTTTCAGCGGCGGAAAAATCGCCCTCGGGACCGACGAGGAGGGTCGCACGGGTGGTATCCGGGTGCTCGCGGAGGACATCCCGCATGGGCCTGGCAGCGGGGGCGAGCGAGGCGATGAGTTGGAGGCCGGCACCGGTGTTAGGGCGGGTGGCGAGCCAGCGCTCAAAAGGCATAGGGTCAGGGAGGGTCGGGAGCCGGTCCTGACCACATTGTTTGCACGCTTCCAAGGCTGTGCGCCGCCATTTATCGGCTTTGCTTTCGCCCGGGTGGACGATGGTGTGGCGGGTGACGAGGGCCTGGATCGAGGCGATGCCAAGTTCGACGGCTTTCTGGACGACAAGGTCCATGGTTTTGCCCTTTGGGATGGCTTGGGCGAGGGTGATGACGGGCAAAACCGGGCGGCAAACCTGAGAGGCACCCAGTTTCAAGGCAACGCGGTCGCGTGAAACGTGGAGGACATCGGCGGCGGCCTGGCGGCCCTCGCCATCAAACACACAGACGACAGCGCCGGTCTGAAGGCGCAGGACCTGTGAGAGGTGGCGGGCTTCATCACCGGTTAGAAAGGCTTCGCGCCCGGGATCGAGCCAAGCCTCCGGAGGCAGGAAAAACCGAGGCATTAGAGATCGAAGAAGCGTTTGGCTTTTTGGAAGAAGCCTTCTTGCATGGGTGAATTGTGGTCGCCGATGGAGGCGGCGAAGGCGCGGAGTTTATCTTGCTGTTCGGAGTTGAGTTTGGTGGGCACCTCCACTTGAGCACGGACGTGGAGATCGCCACGGCGTTTATTGGAGAGGGACTGGATGCCCTTTTCGCGCAGGCGGAAAACCGTGCCGCTCTGCGTGCCAGGCGGAATTTTAATCGACGACTGGCCGTCAAGGGAGGGCACTTTCAATTCGCCGCCAAGCGCGGCGACGGTGAAAGGCAGTGGAACCTCACAGAACAAATCCGCGCCATCCCGCTCGAACACATCGTGATCACGCACGTGCAGGAACACGTAAAGATCGCCCGCCTCGCCCCCGCGCACACCGGCATCACCATTGCCGGATGAGCGCAGGCGGGTGCCGGTATCCACACCCGCGGGAATGCGCAGCTTGATGCGACTGTTGCGCTGGACGCGGCCATCGCCGCGACAGACCGAACAGGGGTCGGCGACGGTTTCGCCGGCACCGCGGCATTCGGGGCAGGTGGTTTGTTGGATGAAAATGCCGCTTTGGCGGGAAACGACGCCGCGACCGCCGCAAGATTGGCAGGTCTTGACACCTGCGGAGCCTTTTGAACCTTTGGCGCCGCAGCTCTCGCAGGGGACATTGCGTTCGATTTCAAGTTCTTTTTCGACGCTTCGAGCGGCTTCTTCGAGGGTGATTTCGAGGTCGTAGCGGAGGTCGCTGCCGCGTTGCTTGCCGGAGCGTTGTTTGCGGCCGCCGCCGCCGAAAAACTCTTCGAAGCCGCCGCCGAAGGCACCGCCGAAGACTTGTGAGAACAAGTCCATCGGGTCATGAAAACCGCCGCCGCCGCCAGCGCCCATACCGCCGGAGAAAGCGGCGTGGCCATAGCGATCATAGGCGGCGCGCTTGTCGGCATCGCTGAGGGCTTCGTAGGCTTGGCCGAGTTCCTTGAACTTGTCTTCCGCAGTGTGATCGCCCGGGTTTTTATCCGGGTGGAATTTCACCGCGAGCTTGCGATAGGCTTTTTTGATTTCATCCGCGCTGGCATCACGGGAGACGCCGAGGATTTCGTAGTAGTCGCGTTGGGCAGCCATATGCTTCAGGGTTCCGCCCCTTCTGTTAGGTTAGCCGCCGGGATGGCGGGCGGCTTGGCCACGACGACGCCGGCGGGTCGCAGCAGGCGGTCGCGAAGGCGGAAGCCACGGCGGGTGACGCGCAGGATGCTGCCTTCTTCCACCTCGGAGGATTCTTCCTGGGCGACGGCATCATGGAGGTTGGGGTCGAATTTACCGGTGCTGGGGATTTCCTCGACGCCTTGGGAACTGAGGAACTCGTTGAGTTGGCGGCGGACCATGTCCATGCCGATGAAGATCATGGAGGAGGAATCCTGGGAGGCGGCTTGCATGCCCATTTCGAAGTTGTCGATGACGGGAAGGAGTTCTTCGAGCAATCGTTGGTTGGCATAGCGCATGGCATCCTCGCGGTCGCGGGCGGTGCGTTTGCGCAGGTTGTCCATTTCTGCGGCGGTGCGCAGTGAAATTTCCTTCCATTTGGCGGCTTCCAGTTCAAGTTCTTCCCACGGGTCAAGCGTTTCGACATTGCCGGGCTGGGGGCCGGTACTGAGGTCGACGGGCAAGGCGTCGCCGGGGATTTCTGGGGAATTGGGGGGGTCGGCAGCGGCGTGCATGACGGATAGCTGTAACCATCGAGGGGCCTGCGTCAATACTTGCTCGCATTTTTGAGAGAAAACGCGCCGCTTGGAGGGAGGAATGGCAGGGCGCTTGGCGCCATCCGCCGCGGTGGGCAGAACCGCAAAATTGTTGGATTTCCGGCACCGATCATTTCTCGGGGCGAAAGAATTTTGGGTCCTGTGCTTGGCAGTGGAGGGAAAGTGGGTATGCTCGGCAGCACCGACTTCGCCCCATCAACCCCGCCCATTCACCGCTCATGCATCTCGCATTGCCCAGCGCCGCAAGACTATCCGCCTGTGTCATCCCGCCCGCCTCGACTCAGCAATCAACCTCATTGAGATGAAATACATAATCGTTCTGGGAGATGGAATGGCCGATGAGCCACTGGTCGGTTA
>JBILFE010000108.1:0-8247 GCA_044351705.1 Luteolibacter sp.
ATCGGCCAGCAGCTTGTCGTAGGTTGCTTCAATCTCCGCGAAATTGATCTCCTTCTTGGCCGCGACATTGTGCCAGACATCATTGACGCCGATCAGGATGCTCAGCACGTCGGGCTTCAGCGCGATCACATCATTCTGCCAGCGTCCGGCGAGATCCGACACCTTGTTGCCGCTGATCCCGCGGTTGAAAACAGTCAAGTTCAGCTCCGGGAAATGCCCGCAGAAATTCGCGGCAATGAGGTAGGGGTAGCCGTGGCCCAGGGTGTGGTCCTGATAGCGCCCGCCCCGATCGCGTCCGCCGTCGGTGATGGAGTCGCCCTGGAACAGCACCCGCGCGCCTTTGTGGAAAATCTCCGGCACACCCTCAACGGCCTGACCCTCCGGCGCGCCGTACACATTTCCTAACAACATTATTGCCAGCGCCGCAGCAATTGTAATATGCTTCAGTGTTTTCTTCAGGTTCATGGTTTGATTCATCAATGGGATATTCGTTGTTCTAAAATTCATACCGCGGTCATGGCCGTCAGGCACGGCGCGAGTCTGGTCCGGGCCTGGCAATATTTCCAGCACTGTTAGCCAGCCCGTTGCCGCATGCTTTGCCAGTTGCGAAAATCCCGAACCGTGGGAGTGTCCGTCATGGAGTTTGCCGAAGTCACCTGTCCGACCTGCTTCGAAGTAATTGAAGTCGCCGTGCCGCATCCGGACGAGATGCCGACGGAGGTGGACTACGATTGCGAAATATGCTGCCGGCCGATGTTGATCGTTTTCACCGGGGAGGACGTCTATGCGCGGGGCTTGGCGGATTAGGCGGCCCCATTTGCGGATCACCGGTGGCCCGGCTGTGTGACCATCAGCCCCAGAAGCAACCATCTTTGTCCTCGTCCACCAGTGTCAGGAATTCCTCGAACAACAAAGCCTCGGGCTGCGGAGGGTAGGCATGCCACTTCAGGTCGGCGCGCTGCCAGTAAATTTTCCACCGGTTGGTACGCCGCACGTAGGTTGCTTCAATGTCAGCGAAATTGATTTCCTTCTTGGCCGCCACATTGTGCCAGACATCGTTGACGCCGATCAGGATGCTCAGCAAATCGGTCGGGTATGAGTTGCCGGGCACGGCGCAAGTCTGGTCCAGGCCTGGCGATTGTTCCAGCACAGTTTGCCAGGCCGCCGGCCGCATGTGCAATGGCTGCGAAATTGCCGACGAAGTGTGAAGTATTGAACTACAGTGCCTAACGCTTGCCGCCCGGCGGCCTGACTACCGCCGTGCCCTGGCATTTTCCGTTCCCGGTCCCGGTGCTGGTGCCCGTCACGCTGCCCTACGGTCTGCCAGACGAGACCGCTTCACGCCAAAAAGAGAACACGCGTGAATCCGAGAGTCCTCCGCATCTCCGCGGTTCGCATCTATCAAAATCCGCAGGGCGGGACGGGACCAGGCAGGTGGGCGCGCCCACTGCCGCCGGCACCTGTTTGTCACCTGTTTGTCACCCGTTCTTTTTGTTTTCGGTTTACCGCCGAGCCGCTAGGCTTCAGCTTTACCGCACCTGCGAAATCACATCGTCATCCCAACCGAACGGACATTATCCATCCCGCCCCAATATCGACCCCTTGCTGGAACAACCAACAACAACCTCCGTTTTTCCACCCTGCGGTCCGGCCACCGGCTCTTGCAACGGCCTTCACCCGAACCGCAAATTCCTGGCAAAAATCATGAATCGTGTTAAATCCGCACTCACCGCATCCATCGTTCTGGCCTCGGCCGCCACACTCAACGCTGCCGACTTTTTCTTCAAGGACGGCGACAAGGTCGCGATGATGGGCGACAGCATCACCGAACAATGACACCCATGACATCAAGAGAGAGAGTGATATCGGCATTCAACCGGACGGGCTATGACCGGATTCCGGTCAAGCATGAGGCCACGCCGGAAGTGAACCGCATGCTGATGGACCATTTTGGCCTGACTCACCTGGAGCAATTGCTACGGGTTGTCGGCGATGATTTCCGCTATGTGGAGCCGGTGTATTGCGGCCCGGAGCTGCGGACGTTTCCCGACGGGAGCATCGAGGGCTATTTCGGCGAACGCTACAAGCGCGCCGAGTTCCAGGGCGGCAGTTATCTCGAGGCCAGCCATCTGCCCTACGCGGGCATCGAGACGCTCGACCAACTGGACCGCTCGCATTTTCCAAGTGCCGACTGGTTTGACTACTCGACCATCCGGGCGCAATGCGAAAAGCTCCGCGACCAGGGGGTTGCGATTTGTTATGGCACGGCCGGCGACATGGATTTCATCAACAGCATCGCCCGCTCCCGGGGCATGGAGGAGGTGCTCATGGATCTGCTCGAAGACAATGAGGTTTTCATCGAGATTATGCAGGCGCGCTTTGATTTCTATCATGAGATGCATCGCCGCGTGCTGGCGGCGGCGGGCGGATTGATAGATTTCACCCACATCGGCGAGGATCTGGGCAACCAGCGGGGCGCAATGATCAGCAAGGATATTTTCGAACGGCATTTCGCCGGGAAATTCAAGCAATACTTCGACATGGCCCACAGCTACGGGGCGCGCACGATGATGCACATGTGTGGTTGTGTGGAGTCATTCCTGCCGCGCTTGATCGAACTCGGGCTGGATGTTCAGGACGTGGTGCAGCCGACGACTCCGGCAATGGACATCGTCTATCTTCACGATCATTATGCCGACCGGCTGCGTTTTTGCGGCAGCATCTGTGTCCAGACCACCCTTGCCTTCGGCACACCCGCGGAGGTTGCTGCCGAGGTCCGGCGGCGGCTGGAGTTGTTTCCGCAGGGCGGCTTGTTCCTCGGCCCCACCCATGCGATCCAAGTCGGCTCACCGCTTGAGAACGTGCTGGCGTTGTATCACACAGCCGGCAGTCTGTGCGCAACGATCGATGAAAAAATTCTCGCCGTTGGTGAGGATACCGCGGCAGCCAGCGGGATCAACCTGTCAAAACTGTTTTAAACCCACATGATTGCCAATCCATTGTTAGGTGTTTGTTTGCATGCCATCGGCGGAGTGGCGCATGGGAGTTTCTATGTGCCTTTGCGCAAGCTCCGGCACTGGCGCTGGGAGACCGGGTGGCTGGTGCAGGGCAGTGCCGCCTGGCTGGTTGCGCCGTGGTTGGTTGCGATCTGGACCGGGACCCATCCGCTGACGGTTTTGCAACAGAGCCCCATCTGGAACCTGATGCTCGCCTATCTGTTCGGCATGATGTGGGGCTTTGGCAGCCTGACGTTCGGCTTGACCATGCGCTACCTCGGCATGTCGCTCGGGATGGCGGTGGCGCTCGGATACTGCGCGGCCTTCGGGACGTTGATTCCGCCGCTGGTGGAGCGCAGGTTCGGCGTTCTGCTTACGACCGTACCAGGCTGGATGCTGTTAGGCGGTGTCGCGGTATGTCTCATCGGAATCGGCCTTTGCGGTTATGCGGGTATCCGCAAGGAAAGGGAAATGACCGCCACGCAGAAGAGCGTCGCGATCTCGGAGTTCTCTCTGGTCAAGGGCTTTCTGGTGGCAACGTTTTCGGGCATCATGAGTGCGGGATTTGCCTACGGCATCAATTGGGGCAAACCCATTGCAGCCGTGGCCCTGGATCTGGGCGCGCCTGATATCTTTAAAAACGCGCCGGTCTTCATTGTGGTCATGGCAGGCGGCTTCACAGTGAATTGTGTGTGGTGCCTGCTTCTCAACTGGCGCAATCAATCGCTGGGCGATTACGTGAGGGTCAAGGATGCGAATGGTTCCCTCCCGGCAAACGGCGGCGCGGTGATGCGGGCCAATTATCTCCTGGCTATCGCTGCCGGCGCGATCTGGTATGCCGGTTTCTTCTTCTACGGCATGGGCACCACCAAAATGGGCCGCTATGATTTTTCCAGTTGGTCGATCCACCTTGCCTTTGTCATCATGTTCAGCACCCTGTGCGGAATTCTCGCCTTGGAATGGAAGGGTGTCAGCCGCCGGACCATGCAATGGGTGTTTGTCGCGATTTTCATTCTGATGCTGTCCACGGTCATCACCGGATTTGGAAACGCATGGGCTGCAAAATAACCAGAGTCATAAAACGATGAATTCACGGCAACGGGTACTCACCACATTGCGAAGAACGGGCATTCCGGACCGCATTCCCTTCGAGATCAGTTGGGGCGCATTCACCCCCATGCTGATGAAAACCTACCGCGAGAAAACCGGGTCTGACCAGCCGCCGGAAGAATATTTCGATTTCGACACAAGATTCGTGCTGCCCGGTCCCACCCGGCTCAAAACCGACTTTGCCGGGTATTTCCCAGAGCTTGAGGCGGATGTTAGTTTTGACGAGTGGGGCGTGGGGTCGGTTCCCACACGTTTCGAGATGCCTGACTACAAGTATCATCCGCTTGAACGGATGGAACACGCCAGCCAGATAGACGCCTATGCGTGGCCGGATTTGGGTGAGGCATACCGCTACGATGAAGTTCCGGCCAAGGTGCATGCCTATCAGGCGCGCGGCTATGCGGTTTGTGGTGAGATGTATCAGACCATTTTTGAAATTGCCTGGTTGCTGCGCGGCATGCAGACGTTTTTGACGGATTTTCACCTGGAGCCGGAAATCGCACACGCCATCTGCGAGCGCATCACGGAGATTAGAATCCTCCAGGCCCGCCACTTCGCGCATGCCGGCGTGGACATCATCCGTCTTGGCGATGATGTGGTGACGCAGCGCGGCCGCATGATGTCAGCCGAAATCTATCGGGAGTTTATCCAGCCCCGGGTGAAACGGATCGTGGCTGCCGCCAAGGCGGTCAATCCCGGGGTGATTGTCTTCATGCATTGTTGTGGACGGGTCGAAGAGGTGATAGATGATCTGCTGGATGCCGGCATTGAAGTGCTTAACCCCATCCAACCGGAATGCAACGATCTGCGCCGCATCAAGGCGAAATACGGCGACCGTCTCGCGTTCTGGGGTGGCATTGGTGTGCAATCGGTCATGCCGCACGGCACCCCTGATGATGTCAGGCGGGTCGTGCGCGAAACCTCCGCCATCCTTGGCGCGGACGGTGGTCTGCTGCTGGCACCCGCCCACATTCTGGATCCAGCCGTGCCATGGGAAAATGTCGAGGCTTTTATTGACGCCGCACGCCGGCTGGGTGACTGATTCTCCCGAGGAACTTGGCCTGTAAAGCGGGTTCTCGCCGAGCTGGGGCTCGGCGTTCCCGGGGCCATGTTCCTCGGGGGGGGCATCGGCGGGGCAAGGCACGCCGCGGTCCGCACCCGTTTGTCACCCGTTTGTCACCCGTTTGTCACCCGTTTTTGGTGTTCCATCTTTACTGCCGCGCCGCTAGATTTCACCTTCACCGCAGCAGCGGAACCAGGACGTCAACCCAATCGGACAAAAAGTCAACCCTACCGCCCCAATTCAACACCCTGCTGGCATCATTCCCCTGTAAATGAAACGATGTGATTTTCTAATAGAAGCAGGGGTCATCATGGCGCTGGGAATTGCGGTGCCCGGACACTGTGGCGCGGCGGATTCGCAAGCTCCGGGAAAAGCCGCCGCGGGGCGGCCCAATCTGGTGTTTGTGTTCAGCGACCAGCAGTCGTACGACATGCTCGGTCGTGCCGGTAACAAGGACATCCTCACGCCGAACCTCGACAAGTTGGCGGCGGAGGGCGTGCGTTTCACGCAATGCATCTCCAGTTCACCGGTGTGTACGCCTTACCGCGGCATGCTCCTGACCGGCCAGCACCCGCTGCGCAGCGGCGCATTTTGCAACGATATCCGCATCGTTCCCGGCGAAGGCCGATACTTCGGCGAAGTGCTGCGCGATGCCGGCTATGCCTGCGGCTATGTCGGCAAGTGGCATCTCTACGGAGGCGACCGCAACCGGCCGATTCCCGCCGGCCCATTCCGCTACGGCTTCGACCAGACGTTTCTATCGAATAACTGCAATGAGCTGTTCGATGAGAAGCGTGCCTATTACTGGGACGAGAACGGCAAGAAGCAGCCGTGCGGCGATTGGGAGCCTTACGCGCAGACGCGGCAGGCAGAGAAATTCATCGAGGCTAACGCGGCGAAGCCGTTCGCGCTCTTTCTCTCGTGGCATACGCCGCACAACTGGGACGGCGAATATGGCTACAATGCGCCGGCGGATCTGCTCAAACTTTACGATCCGGCCAAACTGACCCTGCGCCCTAACGTGGAGGATACACCGCAGGTCCGCACCATGTACCAAGGCCACATGGCCCTGTGCACGAGCGTTGACCGCGCGTTCGGCGGATTGATGGCCAAGCTGCGCGAGTTGAAGCTCGACGAGAACACGATTGTGGTTTTCACCTCCGACCACGGCGATCTCCTGCTCTCGCACGGATTCCGGGGGAACAAGGGCCGGCCGGAGTGCGAGTCGGTGCGTGTGCCGCTGCTGATCCGCTGGCCGCATGCGTTGAAGCCACGGGTCAGCGAGCTGCTCATTGGTCCATTGGATTTGATGCCGACCCTGCTCAGCCTGCTTAAGCTTGAAATACCGGAGACCTGTCAGGGCCGGAATCTTGCCGAGGCGATTTTCAAGGCGGAGGACGATGCCGTGGAATCCGTGCCGCTCTTTGTGTTTCCGTGGAAGTGGCGGGGTGTTTATACGCGTCGCTACACTTATGCCTTTGACCTGCCGGGTAGCGTTAGCATCTACGGCCGGAACATGCGTTTTGCCTGTTTATATGACCATCAGAATGACCCGCATGAGATGAAGAACCTGTTTGATGTGCCGGAGCAGAAGGATGTCCGCGAGAAGCTTCACGCGCAAACGCTGGCTTGGATGGAGAAATTCGGGGATACAGGGATGGATTACAAGGAACTGATGGAGCGCGTCATGGTGAATGAGGATATCAGGCGCGGCGGGAATGGCTCCATGACGAGTCACACATCGGGGCAGGGCCGGCTCAAGGGTAGACCGGAAGAGGTTCTGGCTGGGAAAATCAAATGATAGACAAATCGGTCTTATGTCTGACCAGTCAACTGCGTGTAGGAAAAATGATGAAGACAATGAAAAATAGAATGATGTGGGCCGTCCGATTGTTGTTATGCATTCCGGTTGCTGTAGCCTCCGGCCAGGGAGAATTGCCCGTTCCTGACAGTTCGGGAATGACCGCTGATGCGGCATGGCTGAAGCAGGCCAGGGGGCACGTGCTAACGCCGACAAGCGACCGGCCCACGCCCGTGTGCGTTACACGCACGGAGGGCAAGGTTGAGGGAGGCGACGCGCTGCTGGTTGAAGATGGCCGGAGTTGCCGCCTGACCTATGAAAATGGCGGGGTGAAGCCGGTGGTCATTCTAGATTTCGGGAAACAGGGCGTCGGCGGATTCGCCGTTTTCACCGTCACGGCAAAAACCGGTCTGCCCGTGGTGCGGCTGGCCTATGCCTGCCATCCGGATGGCATCGGCGAAACCGGATGTACCGACCGCGGGTCGCGGGCAACCTATCTCGGCGGGGCGGTGGATCTGCCGGTGCTGCCGGCCAATGTCAACCGCCATGAGACCTATACCATCCCGCGCACCGGGCGGTTCATCGCACCGTTGGTCCAAGGCCATACGAGGTATGTGCGGGTCCAGCTCGACACTCCCGGTACCTCGGTGGAGATTGATTCTGTTAGCATGGTGAACAAGGAAGTGTATGACCGATCGCCGCATGACGGATATTTCCTTTGCAGCGATGAGCGGCTCAACCGCCTGTGGTATATCAGCACGTGGACGTTGCAGATCGCCTCGCTGCCAAATCAAAACGCCTGGAAAACGATTGATGGCTGGCTGTTGCCCCGCAAACTGGAGCAGGCGGATGACATCGGCCTGAGCACCACGGGCGCAAAGTGGGGGGATGTCACGGTCGAAACCATCTTCGAACTCAGGGCCAATCCGCATCACATCGCCGCAGCGGGTGTGGCATTCCGCGCGAAAGACGCACGCAATGCCTACACCGCGGAAGTGGCGCTCGACGGGGCGTTCAAACTGCGCAAGCGCGTCGACGGCAAGGATACGGTCATCAGCGGGAAGAAGCTAACTGAACCGTTGATGGATGGCCGGCAATACAAACTGGAGATCTCGGCATTGGGACCGGTTTTGACGACGCGGCTTGACGGTACGGTGATCGATGAGTCGCGCGACGAGACGTTCGCCACCGGAAGTGTGGGCTTTTACACGCCCAAGGAAAAATGGCCGCTGTTTGATTGCTTCATCGTCAAGGATGGCAAGGGGCAGCAACTCCTG
>JBILFE010000111.1:0-8223 GCA_044351705.1 Luteolibacter sp.
AGCTCGGTTATGAATCCACTGCACCTTTGCTTGACGCTGGATGCTGCCACTCAAAGCCTTGAATTTAAGAACCCTACCCCACCGTTCGCACTGCCAACTGTCCGCACTGCCAACTGTCGTGCCGTGAACAGGCTGCCTTGGGCGTCTTCGTGCAGCGCCCGCGCACCGCTGGTTCGCTTCGGCCCGAAGTGCCCGCGATAGGCCTCAAACACCCGTCCGAGGCAGGCCCCCGTCGGCAATTCAATCCGGTCCAAAGGCGAGAGCACTCGTGGCTTGGATTGTAAACAACTTAATGACTGGCATTATGTTTGATGCCAGATGCCAGTCAGCCAGACGCACTGGTCGACAAATTCAAACCCTGGGGTTGCGTTGGCGCATGCGTGCCGCTAGGCTCGCGACGTGCTCCGCCCGGTCGATGTCCTGCTTGAATTTCTCCACGCCCAGCAAGCGCGTGGCGTCACTCATTTGCATGTGGATCCAGACGCGCGGGTGCGCCTGCGGGCCTTGCATGATCGCCTCCGCGCGGAAAAAAAATCCGCAGCACCGGCCAGCACCGGGGTGGCAAGCGGCATGCCCCGGCCGACATCTTCGGTGTTGACCCTGGACGATCCGGTGGCCGACGAGGTCAAGGCGCCGAGCGCGCCACCGCCGCCGCAACTGGTTATCAGCGGTTCTTCCCGTGCCGAACAGCTCGCCGCGCTGTGCCGCCAGGCTGAAACGTGGGCACCCGCCCGCGCCCTCGGCAGCTTGCGTGAGGTGATGGTTTTCGCCACTGGCAACCCCGAGGCGAAAATCATCTTGCTCGGCGAGGCACCGGGCTATGAGGAGGAAAAAAAACGCGAGCCATTTGTCGGCCCGGCCGGCGAGCAACTCGATAAGATCCTCAAGGCGATGGGCCTGGCTCGCCATGAAGTTTACATATCCAACATGGTTAAATTCCGCCCAGCCACCGCCCGCCAAACGACGAACAACCGGCCGCCGACGCCGGCGGAAATCGCGGCCTGCCTGCCCTTGGTGCGGGCGGAAATCCAAATCATACGGCCGCAATGCATCATTGCGCTGGGCGGGAGCGCCGCCCAAGGATTGTTAGGTCGGGACGACAACGTCACCGCACTGCGCGGGGCGTGGCATGACTTTGAAGGGGTGCCCGTGCGGGTGACCTATCACCCGAGTTACCTGCTGCGTTCGATCCATGACACGAGCACCCGGCGCCTGGTGTGGGAGGACATGCTCGCGGTGATGGAGAAAACCGGGCTGCCCATCTCCGACAAACAACGCGGGTTTTTCCAGCCCAAGCCGCCGCCACCCGGCCGCTAGCCTGCGGCGTTTCAGCGCGGGGGCGGGACCATGATGTCCTGGATGGCCCGTTGCTCGGCGATGGCCGCTTGGTACTGGGCCAACTGGGCGGGCGTCAGGATGGGTGTTAGGAGAGCGAGCCGTTGATCGCTTTTGCGGCGCAGGTTTTCGATGATTTTGGCATGCATGGCCATGGGGTCGTTGATATCCTGGGTTTCGGCGATTTGGCGCAGGGTTTGAACGGATTGTGCGGAGGGAGTCTGGGCGCCAAGTGGAAGAACCGAAGAATCCAGAACCAGGGCGAGGGCTGCCGGGATGGCATCCATTTCGGCGGCGGTGGAGTTGCTGAATTGCTCGTGGATTTGATTGCGTTGGTCGGTTGAGAGGTCGGTGATGGCCGCGAGATTGCCGAGATCGCGTTGGGTTGCGGCTTCGAGGCGATTGTCGCGTTCGCGTTTGCGCAGCTCAGCAAAGGCGGTGCTTTGTTCAGGCGTAAACAGGGAACCCAGCGCCGCTTCAAGGGCGGCACCGCTGGCGGCAAGACAATCGAGCGATGCCTGCGGCCCCGAAGGCGGATCGGCGGCCTCCTTTGCCGCAAAAGATTTCTGGTTCTCAAGCAGGATTTTCTGCAGCGCGACCTGCTGCTCATCTGAAAGTCCCATCGCCTCGGCCAACCGCTGCATCTTGGCCGCGTTCTTGGCGTTGATGATTTTTTCATTGCGCGCTGCGGACTCCCCCGCGAATTCAGTGGGATCGGTATTTCTATCCGTATTGGGAGGGGCCAGCGGGGGCACCACGGGCGGGGTTGGCACGGCGGAAGGTGGGGTCTGGGGGTGATCTGCGGGCGTGGCAGGATCCACGGGCTGCCGCGATGGCCCGGCTGCGGCCAGCGGGGCTGCGGCTGGATCGGCCGCAGGCTTGATGACCCAGCCGAGGCCGAATCCAATGAGGGTGGCCAGCGCCAGAATGAGGAGTGAGGGTTTCATGAGTAGAAAAAAGAGCGCTGCGGCCGCTGGAAATGACGTAATTATATTCCAGCGTTGCGCATTTGAGTGATGGCCAGGGCCATGTCAGGTGCTCCAAAGGTGGCGGAGCCAGCCACCATCACATTCGCCCCAATGGCACCACAGCGGGCGGCGGTGACCGGATTAATGCCGCCATCGACTTCGACGTGAAAGGCAAGGCCGCGGCTGGCACGCAGCGCAACGGCGCTCGCGATTTTATCCAACACTTCCGGCATGAATTCTTGTCCGCCGAAACCCGGAACCACCGTCATGCAAAGCAGCAGGTCGATCTGGTCGAGATAGGGCAACGCGCGTTCTAACGGAGTCGCGGGATTCAACGCCAGGCCTGCCAGGCGGCCGGCGGCGTGAATGCGTTGCAGGGTAGCCGAGACGTCGTGTGGGGCTTCCACGTGGACCGTGATGAGATCCGCACCCGCAGCGATGAAGCGCGGCAGATAGTGGTCGGGCCGCTCCAGCATCAGGTGGACATCGAGAAACAGGCCGCTGGCCTGACGCACGCTTTGGACAAACGCCGGACCAAACGAGATGTTGTCCACAAAGGTTCCATCCATCACATCGAGGTGCAGCCAGTCCGCTCCGGCGCGACCCGCCCGTGCGATTTCCTCGCCGATTCGGCAAAAATCCGCGGCGATCAGGGAAGGGGCGATCATTCGGTCGTGGCACGTCATGGGCATCTCGGCGCTGATTCGAGCCATGAATCGACCCGCTGACAATCTAACATTATATCCACATCCTAAGGGGCACTCAGGGAGCGGGTCGTTCCCTAGTCGCGGCCGTAGCCAGCCACAGGCGCCAGGCATGGCTAGGGTGGCGCCGTGCGTGGTGTTGCTCCGGGCTTGGCAGATGACCCGGGCACGGCTATGCATCGGGCGTGGACACGCAACCGCCAATCATTGATCTGCAAAGTGATGAGTATTTCATGGCACAGGCATTGCGGGAGGCGCGCAAGGCGTATGCCGCCACGGAGGTGCCGGTGGGGGCGGTGGTGGTGCGGAATGGCCGGGTTATCGCGCGGGCATGGAACCAGGTGGAAACTCTCAAGGATGCCACCGCCCATGCCGAAATGCTCGCGTTGACCGCTGCCCAGCAGGTGCTCGGCGATTGGCGTCTGGAACATTGCACGCTCTACGTCACCAAGGAACCCTGCCCGATGTGTGCCGGCGCCATCGTCCATTGCCGCCCGCAACGCGTGGTTTTCGGCTGCCCCGACCCCAAAGCCGGCGCCGCCGGGAGTTGGATCAATTTGTTAGAATCAAATCCGCCCCTGAACCACCGCTGCGAGGTGAGCGCGGGGGTGTTAGGCCAGGAGGCGTTGGCATTGCTGCAGGGGTTTTTCCGTGAAGCGCGCGCGCGGAATGCCGCCGACCGCAACTGTGAGGAATGAGGCCGCCGCCGCCTCATTCGAAAGCCCTCAAGCTCATGCCGCCGCAATCCGGGCAGGCCGTCACCCCGGCCAGATACCGGCCGTGGCAACGCGGGCAGTAGCCCACCGCCGCAGCATCCCCCGCACGCTCCGGCGCGCCATCGTAATCCTCTAACTTTTTCCCGCAGCGGGCAAGCGCGGTGGCCAACACCGGCCGCAGCGCGGCACAAAATCCGGCGTCGTCCGCCATCCCCGGCACCGGATGCAGAATCCGCCGGATGTAGCCGGCGAGCCACGGGTTTGTTAGGTCGCGGGTGGACAGGATCAGGCCGACCGGATGGGTGGCGCCCATGGCATGCACCGCGGCGATCTCCAAAGCCCGCATCGCATGAAACGGCACCAGCAGGGACAGCAGCGCGTCCATCCGCAATGGCGCGCGGGCACCCGGATAGACGCGTTTGCCCAACCACCATAAGTGCGCGGCCGACCACCCCATCAAACACCACAGCCAGAGAGTGAAAAACACCGCCTGATGGCTGCCTTGATAGAGATAGATCAGCGGCAGTCCGACGAAAAACCCAAGCGTTAGAACCGGTCCGGTCCAGCGCAGCGGCCAGGACACCAGGCGCCAGCGCCGCCATTCGCGTCCGGCCCGGGCGGGTGAGAGTGCCAACCGCCACGCCTGGCGCACGGCGGCAGGTGGTGAGGCGCCACGTTGTTTGGCCCGTTTGAGCACCTCGCTGGCGCGCGGTGAGGATATCCGGGTTGCGAGTGTACCCACCCGCAGGTGATGGGGTTCCGCATGGATGTCACTCCAAGTCACGGTTGCCATGCGGGTGAACCGGCCCGCCGCCTGTTCTATCAAAATGTGACCGTCGGTATCCACCGCCAAGGGTGGAGCCTGGCAAGGCGCCAGACCCTCATCCGGCGGCAACGGCAACATCGGAACCAGCCCGAGTTGGCGCATTGCCAGCACCCGGTCTGCAGCCATCACCCGCCATTTGTTGGAAAACGCGCGGCGGCGCAGGGCGACGCCCCGCAGTGGCAGCCACAACGTGGATTCCCACACAAACAAGGCGTATGCGATCAGTAAAAACTCAGCGAAGACCGACATCGATGGTTCGATTAGATCGACTCCTGGGTCTTGCCGGTGAATATGCGTTTGATAAAGGCACCGACGGCAATCACAGCGACGACGATGATCTTCCAGAATTTGGCGAGCAATCCGGTTTTGGCCAGGGCCAGCACGCCGCCGCCGACGATCAATCCGGTTAGGCCGTAGGTGGCGACCTTGTCACCCTTGGAAAAGGCGGCGTAGGACTCCTCTTTTTTGTAGGCAAAGCCCTTGAGCAACTTCTGGTATTCCGGGATCACACTGGATAATTGCGCTTCATCGCACACCAGCACCACATCCATCACCCCGCGGCGGCCGAGGAGTTTGGTTTTATAGTTGATCGTCTCGCCGCCATCGCCGGCATCGCCGCCGCGCAGGCGGATGGCCCATTCGAGATTATTGGTTTGCGGGTTGTAAAACGGCGGCGTCTGCCAGCCCAGCACTTCGAGGGTTGGCATGCCGCGCTTGGATAGCTCCTGGTTGGCTGCCACCTGCCCTTCCTTGAGTTGGGAGAGGATTTTATCGGCGTCGAGCTTGTTCTTCTCGTCGTCCTTGACATAGCCGCAATCCTGGAACTCGAAAACCGCGAACCAGCCCATGTCCAGCGGCGAGATGTAGCCGAGTTCGGTTCCACTGGTTAGATTGCCATACATTTCCATCAACTTGAGCGTGCCGGCATTGCCGGTAAACCGGTAGCCACTTGGCACGCGGAGGGTGGCCATGCCGCCGAGCGCGCCATCCCCCTCGGTTTTCCAATCCAGAGCGTCGACGAAGTCCTTGAATTTTTTGGCGGCGGCGGCTTCCCCGGCGCCGGCCTCGGGTGGGGTGTCCAACTTTTGGGCGATGCTTGGCGGGGTGGCGGTGAGGACCAACGCGGCCATGTACAGAAGCGGGCGGAGTTTGGAAATCATGATGAGGGCGGGGTGGATCAATAGTTGCGTGACGTGTTCAATCTGTCTGATCTCCGGGCGTTTGACAAGGAGGATTGTTGCTGCGGGCAGGACGAAAGAATGGCGAGGCCTTCACGCTCGCGGGCAGTACGCCCCTCTTGAGGCAGTCATCCGGCGTCTTGACTTAAGTGAGGATTTTCGTAGCTTGGTTGCACACCGCATGGCATCGCCGATCCAATTCTACCGCAACTTTCAGGCCCTGATGCAGCAACATGGCATCCGTCATGTGCTGACCTCCGGCATGGCTTGTGTCGAATACGGCATCCAACAAAACACCAAGGACACGGATTGGATCATCCATCCGGACGATCTGGTGATGCTCGTTGCCATGCTCTGCGAGTGCGAACGCGGTCTGACCGGTTGCAACTGGGTGGTGTCGTATCGGCCGCTGTTCGGGGCACCGTTTCTGCAAGATTACCACCAGGGGGGCTGGACGTCGCACTTATTCATTTACGATGCCCCTGATTCTCCGGAGCACCATCTGGACTTTTTCGGGCATCCCCCGCGCGTGCAGCTCAGTGAAGTTTTTGCCGACAGCACCATGCACTTGGCCAAACCGCTGATCGTGGCGCAAATGAAGAAGACCGACCGTGACAAGGATTGGCCGATGGTCGAGTCGCTTTCCTGGTACGCAGGAAGCGATTGGGACGCATTGTTGCATTTGCGCTCGCCGGAGAAACTCCAAGAGATGTGGACGGATTGTCCGAAGGATCTCAAACCAGCACTGGTGAAACGTCGCCCGCTGCTGAGGGAATTGGAAATCGGCGAACTGAAACTTGCAAAATGCCTTGCCGTGGAGCGCATGCTCTGGGAGCAGGTCAACAAGCAGCGCTACCGCCGCTATCAAACTGAATGGAAAGATTTTCTGCGGCGCTGGAAAACCGAAACAGATCATGCGTGGCCGGTCGCCACTTCCTTCCCGCAACAACAACAACTTCTGTGTGAGGCTACAGCGGTCCACCAGTTGCCGCCAAATCCGTTAGGCGGAGCCGTCGAACGCCAGATCTTGATCGAACAGGCATGGCAGGCTGTGGCAGAGGTGTTTGACAATCAACAAGACCTCATCCAGCGTCTTACCCCACCCATGGATGAACTTTTGCCATGAGTATACTCCGCGCCAATCCCGAACCGAAGCTCTCGGATGCCTATTATGAGAAACTCGCCGAGTTGCTCGGCGAGGACAAGGCTCGCTGGGCGCGGCTGCCCTATGAGGAACGGATGAAGGAACTGGAGTGGTATCATGCCAACTTCAACACCCCGGACGACCTGTCGCTGTGGCCCGCCGAACTCGATGGCGGCGTGGACCGGCCCTGAACGGACGCCTGCAACTGGCCGCAGCCGGCGGCGACGTCGGTGCCGCGGCGCTGGCGGAACGTGCAGGGGAAGCCGGCGGCCCGCAACACGCGCTGGAAGGCGTGGCCTGCCGCGCTGGGTGTCCCGCCGTAGCCGCTGGTGGGGTTGAGCGGGATGAGGTTGATGTGGGCGTCGATGCCGGCCAAGAGTTCCGCCAGCCGGGCGGCGGTTTCTAACGAATCATTGATGCCCGCTATCAACGTCCATTCAAAAAAGATCCGCCGGCCGGTGAGCGTGCCGTACTGCCGGCAGGCGTCTATCAATTCCGCCAGATTCCATTTGGAGCTGAGCGGGACCAAGGCCGAGCGCTCTGACTCGGTGGAGCCGTGCAAGCTGACGGCGAGGCGATACGGGCGGGCTTCCGCAGCCATGCGCAAAATCCCGGGGATGACGCCCACGGTGCTGATGGAAATTTTGGACGGGCCGATGTTGATGCCGCGCACGCTGGAGAGGGTGTCGAGCGCCTGCATGACCGCATCATAGTTGTGCAGCGGTTCGCCCATGCCCATGAGCACGACATTGCGCAAGTGCTTGTCCGGCTGGGAGGCCCGCAGGACCCGCCGGACGTGCAGGACTTGGGCGATGATCTCGCCGGGCCGCAAGTGGCGCACAAACCCCATCTGCCCGGTGGCGCAAAACACACAACCCATCGCACATCCCACTTGCGTGCTGACGCAGGCGGTGTGGCGGCCATCGTAGCCCATCAGCACGGTTTCGATCATGTGCCCGTCGCGCAGGCGCAGCAGGAACTTGCGCGTCAGCCCGTCACTGCTGTGCGATGCATCCGCCACTTCCGGCGCATCGAGAAAAAACGCCTTGCCCTCGCCCACCGAGGTTGCAAGCCAGCGCTGGAGCGGCGGGAGAAAGCCCGCTAATTCTGTTAGACCAAATTCGCCATCATGATAGAGCGCGCGCCACAGCGCCTTGGCATGATGCGCGGACACCCCTGCGGCCCGCAGTTCGCCCTCGAGCCCGGCGAATCCGAGGTCGTGCAGCGAGCGCATATCAATCTCCGGTCTTGAGCACCTTGATGAAGGCGTCCTGGGGAATGTTGACCTTGCCGAAGAGCTTCATCTTCTTTTTGCCCTCCTTTTGTTTTTCCAACAACTTGCGCTTGCGGGT
>JBILFE010000112.1:0-8185 GCA_044351705.1 Luteolibacter sp.
CCTGCGCTTGGCCGGCAACGCCGAACAGGCGCACAATGAGCGCCTTGCCGTCTTCGCTCACCTTGACCGTCTCTACCAGCACTCCCGGCGTGGCAACCGTTAACAACGAACCCGGTGCCTGCGCGGCTCCCGCCGCCGCCACCAGCAAGGGGCGGGTGGTCTCCATGCCGAAACGCGCGGCCTCCGCCGCCACATAGCCACCGCGGTGCGGACGCAACAGGTAGCGGAAAGTGGTCAATCCCGGTTGATCCACTTTGTAGTTGGTATGCCAATGGTTGTTTTGCGCCCAGGAGTACAGGGTTTGCGAATCCAGCGCGGCGGTCATCCAATCCCCGGGCTTCATGCTGCCTATCAAATTGGCGGTCAGCCCGCCGATCTCCATCAGGGGCGCATCGAGCGGTGCCCAGGTGACGCCGCATGCTTCGTTGGAAACATCCACCCAGCGTTGGACGGTGAACCAGTTGCGACAGGCGCCAGGCAGTTGATCCAGATTCGGGCGCACCACCGCCCACGGCGTCTCCATGCGCACCGTGCCTGCCGGCACATTGAAGCCAAAGCCGAAATGCACACCGTCCTTTTCCCTGACGGATTTGCGATCGACATGGTTGACCAGTTCCAGGCGGTCCAAGCCGGCCACCACGCGCACCTCCCTAACCAAGCTGTTGCATCCCGGCGCATTGGACTCGATACGCAGGGATGCCACCAGCGGACCTCTTTCCAACACCTCGATGCGCACCTGGCCATTGCCTTTGGCACCCTTGGCGTCGGCACCTAACACATAACGATAATCGTTGAGCGCCACAGCGGCCTTGGCGTCCACGTACTCATGGTCCGCGCCAGCCAGGCGCAGGCTTTTGACCGCTCCGCTGTTAGAGTCGACTTCCGCATTCAGCCTGGGTGTCCGCAGGGTCAGTCCCTCCACATGTGCGCCGCCTGTGGTTGGCGGTGCTTGTTTGCTGAGGCGGTAGCGTTTGGCGGCGAATGGCGGCACTTGTTGGGCTAGAAAGGCCAACTCGCCGGTGGCCAGGCGCTGGCACGGGACCGGTTGTCCTTGCGCGTCCGTCACCGATTCGCCGCCGAGGTCGCGAGGCACCACGGCGAGGTCGCTGCGTTCCCATTGCGTGGTGTTATAGACGTCGATGTCGGCGGTGGTTTTGTTAGGTGGAAGGGCGGCCTTGAGCAGGTCTTTGGATTGGCGGTCGGCGTCCACCGCGAACGCGCCTTTGACTTTCCATTGGTCGAGTGTGAAAGCATCATCCGGTTTGGAAATGCTACAATGGGCGCCCCAGGTGTGCTCGCTATAGAGCAGCACGTTTTTCCACGCCTCTTGGAACTTGGCGGCGGGATAGCCGCGGGCGTCGCGCATCGCGAACAAGGCCGTCGCCTGTGCCAAACGGTCGCCGGTATTGCGGTTCATGGCGGTTTCGCGTGCGGTGGAACCCGCGCCATCCTCCCAGTAGGGTGTTAGGTCGCCGGCAAACTCCGGCACACGCGCACCGTGCTTGCTTTCAAAGCGGCTGAAAAACTCGCGCGTCAGGCCGATGCTGACGATGGGTGCGGCATATTTGGCATTCCATGCCATGACTTTAGCGACGATTTTATCATCGGGAGGTGCGTTATCCACGCCACCGCCGGGCCAGGCACCGACCCAAAAGACAAATGAGGTATCGTAGGGGAACCCGCGTTGGTCCAAGCGTGCGAGTTGCTCGATGACACATTTTTCGAGATCGCCCAAGTGATGATAGTTATCGACCACCCAACACAGCACCCGTTCCTTGCCACTCTGCGATTTCCAGTAAAACGGCTTGTCATCCCAATGATGAATGGTGCCCACGCGATCCCCGAAATTCGGGCCAATGGCGAAATACTTCACGCCTGCTTGCGCCATCATCGGGACGATGCCCCAGGTATATCCCGGCACGTCGCAGATGGAGGCGGTGGTGACCGGTACGCCTGTTAGATTGGAAATCCCGGCACCGATGGCAAGGCACTGCGCCAATTCCTCTGGACGGCACAAGCCGGTGAGCATGTTGCCATAGAGGCCATCGACGCCGATGTCGCCCTTGCGCACCGCCTCTATCAAATCCGTGCGTTGCTGCGGGGTGGCGCGCCGGAAGTAATGGTCGAGAGACCAAACCGCCTCCGGGTTCCACTTGAAGCGCTCGCCGGGCGGGTTGGCCGCGCTGTCGCGGGCCAGCTTCATGGCGGTGTCGAGGTTGCCGGTTTGCAGATTGACGATTTCCTCCTGGCGGTGGGTGTAACCGATATCGACATGGGAATGCGGTAACACCCACATTTCACGGAGTTGCGGCGGCTTGAGTTCCACGCGGGTGGTGGCGAGTGGTTTGCCGGCGGCATCCAGACGCAAGGCGACGCTGCGCGCTTGTTCGGTAGCGGCCACCAGCACCTCGACGGACTGGTTACCGGCTTTCAACTCGACCTTGGCGGATTCCACGCCATCCACATACAAGGTCGCCTCCACCGTCGCGCCGCTGTGTTGCACGCTCACCGTCAGCGGTTGCACCGGCTTGCCGTCACGCTTGAGCCAGACCGGCGGCACCTTCACGCCTGACAGGCGGGTTGCCGGCGCGGTCGGGGTGTCGGCGGCGGCGCCCGGATTGATTGTTAGACAAGCGACCCATGCGGCTGCGGCAAGGCGGGTGATGTTGGGCATTGCCATGGATCAGACCTTCCATTGGCCGCGGTACGGGGTGGTGAGCCACGCGGGGTCACACGACGGGTCGGTGAATGCAATCTTGTCGGGGTCCCACTTGATGGTCTTGCGATGGGCGTAGGCGAGGTTCATGAGGTGGCAGCAGATGGCGGTGTGGCCGCCGACGATTTCACTGGCCACCGGCGGCTTGCGATCCGCCACCCGGGCGAGGAAATCCTCACAATGGTTCTTGCTGTGATAGAGGCGGATCTTGGCATCGGCCAAAAATTCCTTTTCGGCCCGCGCCGCCTGGATCATCGTCACGCCGCCGCGCACCAACTCAAAGCTGCCACGGTCGGCCTCGATTTGGCCGTCCGTGCCGTAGAATTTCAGGCCGCCAAAGCGCATGCCATCGCCGCCGGCGGTTTGGGTGACGGTGACGCCATTGGCATAGACCATCACGGCACCGCGCAAGGCATCGGCTTTTTCCGGCGGGCGCACTTCCACCGGGCCGCTCTCATCCATGCCGAGCCCCCATTGGGCGATATCGAAGTGATGCGCGCCGAAGTCGCACACACCGGAGCCGCCACCGAATTCGGCGAACGAGCGCCAGTTCGGATAACCATCGTAAACGCCGCGCGGGCAGAGATCGGAGTTGTAGGGACGCATCGGCGCCGGGCCGATCCATCGGTCCCAGTCCAGCCCGGGTTCCATCGGTTCCTCGAGCAGGTCGCAGGGCCGGCTCGGATCGCCGACCTTGCAGGTGATGCGTTCGATTTTGCCGATGACGCCGTTGCGGACGAGTTCGCAGGCGATGCGGAATTCACTCATCGAACGCTGCATGGAACCGGTTTGCAACACCCGCTGATGGCGCTTGACGGCGGCCATGACCTCGACCGCTTCGTGGATGTTATGGGTCAGCGGTTTTTCGCAATACACATCCTTGCCGGCGGCCAAGGCCGCCAACGTGATGAATGCATGCCAATGGTCCGGCGTGGCAATACACACGGCATCGACGTCCTTGCGCGCGATGATCTCCAGAAAATCATTGTAGGCCTTGCAGCCAAAGGCACCTTTCTCCGGATGCTCGGCATGAAATTTTTCCACCATCTTGAGCGCGTGCTGGCGGCGGGTGGTGTCCACATCGCACACCGCCACCACCTTGACGTTGCGCCAGAGGAAATTGCGCAGCAGGTTGCGGTTCTGCAAGCCCATGCCGATGAAGGCCATGTTGATGAGGCTGTTGGGTGCGGTTTCCGCAGCGCGGATGCGTGAAGGCAGAATGAATGGCGATAGGGCCGTGGTGGCTGCCACTTGTTTGATAAATGATCGGCGTGATACTTGCATGGTTGGGGGGGGTGAAATTTCCGGAGGCTGAGGGTGCGCGGTGAGGCGGCTGGGATTCCAGCGCCGGGCACATCACTTACGAGGGCACACGTCAGGGTCTGTCATGATTGGATCAGCCACTATTGGCCTGGAAACCATTTTCCTCATTATGATTAGAGCGGCTCGAGCAAGCGGTAGCCGACGCCCGGTTCATTGCTCACGATGAGGCGGGTGCCGAGTTTCTTGCGCAGGTGGTTGGCATATACCCGCAAGTAGTGGGTTTGGCCGTCGCCTTGCTGGCCCCACACTTCGCGCAACAACTGGCGTTGGGTGACAATTTTGCCGGCATGGCGGGCCAGCACGTGGAGGAAGGCATATTCGGCAAACCTAGATCTAACAGCACAACGTCCGGCCGGCAAAAGGCCGCCGCCTGCAAGCCGAGGCGGCCGTTCTCCGCATCGCACACCGTATAGCCGCGCGACTCCAACGCCAGCCGCAGCAGGCGCCGGATCTGGATTTCATCGTCAATGATCAATGCGGTCATGGCGGGGTGGTGGTACCCCCACTTTGTCCGAATCCAAGGGGAACACAAGCACTCTCAGTCCCTTGCACCATGAACTCGGCCGGCAGCACCATCTCAAACACCGCGCCTCCCTCCGGATGATTCCAGCACGTAATCTCGCCGCCCAGTGCCTGGATGAAGCCGCGGGCAATGGAAAGGCCAAGCCCGGTGCCGCCCGCCGGCGCGCCCGGTGCCCGATAGAATTTGCCAAAGACGCGGGCCTCCTCGCCGGGGGGCAGGCCGCAGCCATGGTCGCGCACGCAGAGCCGCAGCGTGTGTCCGGTATGGCGCACGGTGACTTCGATGGGGGCCTGCTCCGGAGAATACACTGCGGCATTGTGCAGCACGTTGGTGAGGGTTTGCAGCAATAGCGCCTGGTCTGTCTTCACCCAGGGCAGGTCCGGTGTGATCTCAAGCGTTATGGGATGATTCTTTACGGCATCGCCCACGGCGGCGATGGCACCTTCCACCACTTCGCTCATATCGCACCATTCCAGTTGCGGCTCCATCACTTGGGACTCGAGGCGCGTCATCTGCAGCAGGCCGTCCACCAACCGCTGCAGACGCTTGGTCGCGGTGTCGATCTCGCCGACGTATGGATTGGCCGCACCGGCACCCATCCCCTCGACCGCCGCCCGGATGATGGCCAGCGGGGTTTTCAATTCGTGGGACACACTGTCTAGCAGGGTCTTGCGGAGCCGCTCGGATTTGTCCATCACCTCCGCCTGGTTCACCGCGTGCATGAAGTGCTCCTTCTCTAACACCAGGGCGAGTTGCAGGGCAAACGCCTCCACCGCCTGGCGCCGCTGAAAATCCAGGGAATCATTCTCACGGCTGAGGCGGAGCCCGAGCACACCCATCACCGAGGTGGCGGTTTGCAGCGGAAACCATGTCGCGGCGGATTGCGGCAGGGTGTCGGTGAAGCGCCCGGCGACTTGTTTGTTAGCATAACTCCAGGCCGCCACTCCCAATTCCCGCTCCGGAGGCAGCCAGGTGCTTGCGGGATGCGCCGCGCCGGGCAATGAGTGATCCGCCAGGCGCACGATCAGGGCGGTATTCGCGTCAATTACCGAATCAATGATCTTGAGCGCCTCCGCTAGACCCAGTTCCGTCTCGGGTATGAGTGCCGCGCTTTGAGTCACCCGCAGCAGCGCGTCAGTCTCCAACTGCCGGCGCCGCTCGGCGATTTCGCGGGTCCGCAGCCTGGTTGTTAGATTGCCCATGCTCAGCGCGACGGCGAAAAACAGCGCCAGCAGGATGATGTCCTCGAGCGTCCTGATGGCGAAGGTGAATCGCGGCGACATGAAGAAAAAATCCCACGCCAACGCACTCAGACCGGCCATCACCAACATGGGTCCGCGGCTCAAGCGCAAGGCAGCCAGCAGGATCGCAAACAGATAAACCAACGCGGGTACCGTGTAGCCGGCAACCCGTGCCAACTGCCAGCCAACCGCAGTCAAGCCCACCACCAGTGCCAGCACCGCCGCGTATTCATGGCGCAGGTGGGCGGGCGGGGCGAACCGCCGTTGCGGAGGGGTTTGGCGTGCGCCGGAACGGCCGGGCACCGGGCGCACCACCGACACGTCAATATCGCCGCTGCCGGCGATGATCCGATCCGCGAGGGTGGCCTTCCACCACCGGCGTCTATCGGATTTGCCGACAATGATCTGGGACACGTTGCGCTCACGCGCCACCTCCAACAAGCTTGCCGCCACATCATCGCCGGTGGCGTGCACCACTTCCGCGCCGAGACGGCGCGCGAGCCCGAGGCCGCGTGCCAGCAAGTCCTGCTCCTCTGGTGTTAGAGGCTGCGTCCGCTCCACCCAAACCGCGAGCCAGGGGCAGCCATGGCGGCCTGAGGCACGCCGTGTCCAGCGGATCAGACTATCCGAATAGGGGGTGGGACCCACGCCCACCAGCATGCGGGCGTTGGTTTTCCACGGACTGCTGATCCGGCGCGCCTTGCGGATGCCCTCCAGGTCGCGATCCACCCGCTCGGCGGTGAATCGCAGCGCGAGTTCCCGCAGTGCTGTTAGATTACCCTCGCGGAAAAACCCCGCTGCCGCCGCCTCAGCCCGCTCACCCAGATAGACTTTCCCCTCGGCCATCCGCAGCAGGAGGTTCTCCACGCTGAGGTCCACGAGCTGGATCTCATGCGCCCGGTCAAGGATCGAATCGGGCACGGTTTCACGCACCGCCACGCCCGTGACTTGCCGCACAATATCGACTTGGCTCTCGATGTGCTGGACGTTGAGGGTGGTGCAGACATCGATGCCGGCGTCGAGTAGTTCCAGCACGTCCTGATAGCGTTTGAGGTGGCGGCTGCCGGGCGCGTTGGTATGGGCGAGTTCATCGACGAGCAGCAAATCCGGGCGGCGCAGCAGGGCGCCATCCAAGTCAAACTCTTCGAGGGTGTGGCCGCTATATTCGATTCGCTTGCGCGGCAGGACGCTCAGCTCGTCGAGCAACGCGGCGGTTTCCTCGCGCCCGTGGGTTTCCACCACTCCTGCCAACACCTCGACTCCCTCGAGCTGCCGTTGTCGGGCTAACAGCAGCATCGCATACGTCTTGCCGCCCCCGGGCACATCCCGAGGAGGATGTAGAGCCGCCCACAGGTGTCATGGCCAGCATCCCGCTGCACCTGCGCAAGCAGCGCGTCGGGATCGGGGCGAGGATCATCGTTCATGGCGCTAAAGCTTTGGCACCTTCAGTCCGGCCGCCTTGGCCAGTGCGCCTTGGCGGACATCAAAGGTGTACGTCACGGTGACACATTGATGCGACACATTTGCCGCGCCGTCAAGGCAAAGCGTCGAGCGAAAGGTTGAGGCGCAGCAGATTGACCCGCTGACCGCCGACCATCCGGTAGGGATGGGGTTCGGACAATTTGACGATGAGCTGCCTAACAGCCTGTTCGCCCGCGGGGCCGAGCTTGCGTTCCGCGACGATGCGCGGCACCTGCGAGCACGCATCGTCAATCCAGATCCAGTGCCCGCTGCCTTCAAGCTCAAGCGCGACCTTCGGTTTGAAGTAACGCGGACCGGAAAGTTTCGCGGCGAGTAGCGCCTCGGCGGCTGCGGTCTCCTCGCAGGTACTCACTGGATGAACGGTGCGCACCCGTGGATTCTCGATCAACACGATGGCTCCCACGGCGAGCGCCGTGAATGCGGCAATGATCCAGCAGCGTGTGATTCTTTTCATGGGTTTGTGGTGGCCGCAGCATCGAGGGCAAGGTTCAAATCGAGGACATTCACACCGTCCACGCCGAGCAGGCCGAACGCGGCCTCGTCGGTGTTGGCAGCGATGAATTGCCTGACTTTTTCCAGTGGCAGCGCACGCGCCCTGGCCACCCGGGCGACTTGCAGCGCGGCATTCGCCGGGCTGATATGCGGGTCCAGGCCGCTGCCCGAGGCGGTGACGGCATCGGCGGGGACCTCCTGGTTTGCAGCGAGGCCGTTGGTCGTGCGGTACGCGGCCACGCGTGCGTTGATGGAGTCGGCGAGTTTCTGAGAGGTCGGTCCGAAATTGCTGCCGCCAGAACGGGTGGCGTCATAGCCGGTCGTGCCCGCGGCCGATGGGCGGGGATGGAAATACCCTTCGCCGCTGAAATTCTGGCCGAGCAATGACGAACCGATGATGACGCCGTT
>JBILFE010000155.1:0-7193 GCA_044351705.1 Luteolibacter sp.
CTTTGGATAGCCCGGCTATGGCAGTGGCCAGGGCGGCGCCTTGTTGGTCGGCGGGCAGCGTGCGAATCCACGCTTCCGCCTCGGCAAAATTTTTCGCGCCCCATTTGCGGGCGACTTCTTCATTGGCTTGGCCCCGGGCGGCCGGGTCCATGCCGGCAACCATGGTGGAGGCTTTTTGGGGATCGGTGCCGGCAACTTCGCGAACCACCGAGGACATCGCCGCGGACTTTTCGTTGCCTGTTAGGGAGCTGGCCCAGGCGAGGGCGCCGGTGGGATCCTGGCGGGCCCACTCGGAGGCGATGACGGAAGCTCCACCGCCGCCGCCCATGGGACCGCGGCCACCCATCATGCCCATCATGGTGAATTGGCGGGAATTATCCGCATAATACTTGGCGGCGGCTGCGGGATCCACACTGGCCCAGCTTTGCAACACGGTGGGCCGGACAAAGTTACCGGTCATGCCCATTTTGTCGGTGTAGGCCATGGCGGCGATCGGATCGGTTTCGGCCCACTTTCCAAACAACAAAAACGAGGCCATGATGCGCTCGGCCATGGGCAGGTCTTCGAGCTTGGCGGCCTCGGCTTCGAGTTGGGCAGGGGTCAGATTGGCGTAATGGTCCATGAGCGCCTGGATGCGGTTGCTTTGGCCGGGGACGCGCAAGATTTCACTGGCCGTGCGGGCGTGGTTGGAGTTGCGCTTGGTGGTCTCACTGGCATCCGGGCGGCTCTGTGAGCGGGTGCGTGACACGGCACTCTCGTCTTGGGAAACAGCGGGGCCCGGGGTGGTGTTTTTACCGGCCAAAAAACCACCCACGGCGCCAAGGGCGAGTGCGGCGGCGGGGAATATCCAAGGATTGTTCATAGCTGAAGGGGGTGTTGAGTTAGACTAATCAGCGGTCCCAACCCCGGCCACTCGCTAAAGTTGCCTTAATTTTTGGGAATCGTGCGAAATTCCAAATCGATTTCCGGCCGCTTGCGCGCACCGGTGCGCTGGATTTCCGCAAACCAGGCGCCAAGGCGTCGCCCCTCTGGCAACTGCCCACTGAACCATGCCTCCATGTCCACGTCACCGGCGGCCAGATCCAGACTGAGCGTCACGGCCGGGGTGCCGGCACGCAGGTCCATCTGCAGTTCGCGCTTGCCGCAGCGGAGGTGGGCGCGGCCCGCTTTGAGCTGGCCGATTTGCGCGCGCTCCGCCTCGCTGGCGGCAGTGGGCAGCAATGCCAGCTTGACTTGATAGTGGCCGGCGCTGGCGGCACGCAATTTCCACAGGCCGGATGATTCCGCCACCGCCGCGCCTTGGCTCAGGGCTAACAAGGTGCGCCGGATCGCCGCCTGGGTGGACAGCCTCGCGGCGCCGGCCGCACCATCGACTTCCCGGCTCGGCCACCAATCACAAGCGCTGAGATTGACCGTGGGTTGGCGCGGGTCCCCGATGATGTAGCGGACCGGTTCACGCAGGGTCTCGCGCACGCTGTTCCACCAGATGCCGTAGGCACCTAACAACCGAGTCGCAACCGCGGCATGTTGCTCGAAAACATTGGTGCCCTGGCCGGGGTCTGCGCTCATGTCAAACAAGTCCAAACCGCTCAATAACCAGCGGTCGTCGCGCACCGCAAAACCCTGCGCGCGGTGCCGCTCCGGCGGATCATCGCCAGGCCAATGGCCGACGTGGCTGAAAAGCATCCGGTCCCTCGTGAAATCCGTTTTTCCAAACATGGCTGGGGCGAGATCGCCCCCGTCGCCGCTCCAGTTCTCGGGCAATGGCACGGCGCACAACTGCGCGAGGGTTGGCAGGATGTCCAGCGGTGATGCCAGTGCGTCGACCATCCGCTTGGCGGCGATTTTTTGCGGCCAGCGAATGAAGGCTGGCACCCGCACCCCGCCATCGTCCGGGCTGCCTTTGACGCCGCGCATCCCGGCATTCCAGGTGCCGATGGCGGAACCGCTGGCGCCTAGAAAAACCATGATCGTGTTAGACTCAAGCTGCAAGCGCTCCAGCGCGGCTAGCAAGTCCCCCACCCTGGCGTCCAGATCCTCGATCATGGCGTAATTTGAGGCGGCGGGTTCTCTCAGTGCGGTGCGCTCGATCATTCTGGCGGCCGTGCCTGCCGGAGCCTCATAGGGTGCCTGGGGGGCATTCAGCGCCAAGAGCAGGAAAAACGCCTGCTGGTCTGCGGCCCGCGCGGTGAGCCAGCGCTGCGCCTCGTCCAAGCACACCTGAGTGCAATAGCCCTTGGTGGCGACCCAACCGGTGTTGCGCCGCATCCAAGGATCGACGAAGCTATTGCCCCAGTGGTCGGGAGTCTGGCCGATGCCACCCCCGCCATGCACAAACACATCCTCAAACCCGCGGTCCTCGGGGCGGCACGGCAAGGCATCGCCCAATGCCCACTTGCCGATGATGGCGGTGCGGTAGCCAGCCGCCCGCAGCAGTTCCGGCAACACCGGCACCTCCGCCCGGATCAAGTTGCGCCCCGCCAGGCTATGGCTGATGCCGCAGCGGAATTCATGCCGGCCGGTTAGCAACTCCGCCCGCGTCGCCACCCCGCCGGGAGCCGCGATGCAGCGCGAAAACTCGGTGCTTGCCGCGCGCAGGCGGTCGAGGTGCGGCGTCCGCAGGTACGGGTTGCCACTGGATGTTAGATCGCCGTACCCCTGCTCTTCGGTTAGAATGAGCACCACGTTCGGGCGCGCCGCCGCGGATGACCAAGAGGCCATCGCGAGCAGTGCCATTGCCACCGGCCGGACCAAGGAAAGCATCGCGCACATCCAGCCATCAATGCGCCCCACCCGCAAGCGTTTTCAAGCCGGCGTGAGAGATCTGAGATTTGAGATCTGAGATCTGAGATTTGAGATCTGAGATTTCAGATTTGAGATCCGGCCGTCAGACAGGGGGGGCATGCAGCGGGCCGTGGCGGCTTTCCCAGAGTTGGCGAGCGGGGTTATCGCTGGGCAACTTGGCGATTATCGCCCGTTCGGCTGCCATAAACTCCTGGTGCCGCTGCTCCTCACCCTGCTTTTTCTCCCACTCCTTGCGGCTGCGCTGGTTCAAATGCCGCGGACCGGCAATGTCCGAGTTTTGCAGCGACTCCGCCCAGGCCCGAACCTGCCGCGAACAGCCCTCGGCCAGCGATTTCAAATTGGAGATCGCCGCTTTGAATTCCTGCAGCGCGGGGCGGCGTTCGAAAAAGCACAGCATCGAGCGGGTCTCGCCTGCCGAACCACGGGCGATGTAAAGAAATGCCAGCAATTCGTTAGTGGTGCCGCGCTCAAAACCCTCCGCGATGTTATTGGAAACCGACAGCGAACAACGGTCGAGTTGGTCGCGCTTGGAAAAGGTGATCTTGCCCTTGGCGGCGATTAGAAAATTCTCGCAGCCTTCCGCCAGGCGAATCGCATCCTGCCACACCGGAAGGTCTTCAAAACGTTGATAGGTCATCGGATTATGGGGTTTGAGATTTGAGATTTGAGATTTGAAATCTGAGATTTGAAATTTGAGATAACCCATCGTGTCGGCAAGCATAAGATTCGGCAAGCATAAGATTCGGCAAGCATAAGATTCGGCAAGCATAAAATTCGGCAAGCATAAGACTCGGCAGCCATGAGATCCAACGCGAACGGTGAACCACCCGCACTAACCGCCGAAGGGGAAGATCTTGAAGAATTGCATGAAGAAGACGCCGGCAACGATGTAGCCGATGGGGGTGATGGATTTGGGTTTGCCCACGGCAAGGGCGAGCAGGGCCGCAGTGATCAGGCCGATGCCAATCCCTTCGGCAATGCTGAAGGTGAGTGGAATGGCGAGAATCGTGAGTACGGCCGGAGCCGCAATCTTGAAGTCATTCATCTCAATTTCCACGACCGATTGCATCATGAAGATGCCGACGACAACAAGGGCTGGCGCGGTGGCCACCGCCGGCACCATCAGTATCAACGGCGTGACTAACAGCGCCAGCAGAAATAACACCGCCGTCGTCACCGAAGTCAGGCCGGTGCGGCCGCCGGCTTCGACCCCGGCGGCACTCTCGATGTAACTCACCACCGTGGAAGTTCCAAACACCGCGCTGGCAAGGGTCGCCAACGAATCGGCGAGCAGCGCACGGCCGGCCTTGGGCAGGATGCCCCCGGCGGTTAACAACCCCGCGCGCTTGGTGACGCCGATGAGGGTGCCGATATTGTCGAACATGTCCACCAACAGCAATGTGAGAATGAGCGGCAGGGCGACGACAAACGCGGACCAGCTTGTTAGGAAATGGAACGTGAGCTTGAGAAAGACCGGCGCAGGCGAGTGCGGCAGGGCCACCAAGCTGGCTGGCAACTCGGTGACCTTGGCCCCCGGGGACGCTGGCACACCCAGACCGGCAAGTGTAACGACGGCAATACCGATGACGATGGCACCGGGCACGCCGCGCGCGACCAGAATGAGGGTGATAAGCAGGCCGGCGAGGCAGAGCGCGACGGAGCCAGAAGTAAAATCGCCGACGCGGACGAAGGTGGCCGGATCGGCGACGATGATGCCGCCATTTTTCAGGCCGATAAAGGCGATGAACAGCCCGATGCCACAGGTGATGGCGGTTTTGAGCTCAAGCGGAACCGCGGCGATGATTTTTTCGCGCAGCCCGGAAATCGATAGAGCGAGGAAAATCAGGCCGTTGATAAAGACCATGCCGAGCGCCTCGCTCCATGGCAGGCCCTTGCCGATGACGATGGTGAAGGTGAAAAACGCATTGATCCCCATGCCGGGCGCCAGCGCGATCGGATAGTTGGTTAGAACGGCCATCATCAGCGTCGATAGCGCGGCGGTGATGGCCGTGACGGTGATGAGCGCGCCCTTGTCCATGCCGGTGTTGGCGAGGATGGCCGGATTCACCGCCAGAATGTACGCCATCGCGGCAAATGTTGTTATACCGGCTTGGATTTCGCGGCCGGCAGTGGTGCGGTGGCGATCGAGATGGAAGAATTGTTGGAGCATGGGCGGAGGGTCGTCGCTGGCGAGGCGGAGGGTTGGGTGACCCTCCATTAGCAGGTTTCATGGCCTTGGGGAAGGCAGAACACATGACGGAACTCAGCGTTCGATCTCACAATGGCCACGGGGTCGTGCAAGTTTAATTCCCTGATATTGGGGTAAATCGCGGCAAAGAAACCACTGAGGAACTGATCATTAATTGATCTATATTTCAGTGGTTTCAGTGGTCCTCAGTGTTTCAGTGGTAAAAATCGTCATCCACAATCCCCCAATAAAACCTTAGCTTGACCGCACCTTCGGGGAATTTATCTTGCTCGCCACTGCGTGCTGGCAAGAGTGGCAAGGCGGTGGTAGCATTCCACTCGTCAGCCATGAACGACTCCACCCGCAAGCCCTTCCGTGTCCTGTTTGTGTGCATGGGCAACATCTGCCGCTCGCCCGCCGGGGAAATCATCTTCCGCAAACTGGTGGCCGATGCCGGGCGCAGCGCGGACTTCGAAATTGATTCCGCAGGCACCCTGGATTACCATCAGGGGAGCCCGCCGGATCCGCGCATGGCCGCCACGCTGGAACGCTACGGCTACCAGGTTGCCGGGCGCGCGCGCAAAATCCAGGCCGACGATCTCAGCCGCTTTGATCTGATCGTCACCATGGATGAAGACAACCTCGCGAGTGTACGCGCGCTGGATCGCACCGGCCGCGTGCATGCCAAGATCCGGCCCTTGGTCGAGTATTGTCGCGAGCACGATGAACCGCGCGTGCCGGACCCGTATTACGGTGGCCAGCGCGGCTTCGATCACGTCATCGCCCTGCTCGAAGACGGTTGCGCCGGAATCCTGCGCCAAAACTAACTGAACGGGAGGCTCAGACCTCGATCTGGGTTCCCAGCTCGATGACCCGGTTGGGCGGCAGTTTGAAAAACTCCATCGCGCTTTGCGAACCGCGCGACAGCAGCGCGAAATACTTCGCCTGCCACAGTGGAATATTGCGCCGGGTGGGAATGATGGTCTCGCGCCCGAGGAAGAAGCTCACCTTGTCCGCGCTGCAAGCTAACCCGTAGGCCGCACAGCCCGCCAGAATGGCCGGCACATCCGGATGCTCCATGAACCCATAGCGCGCCACCACCCGCCACACGCCCATGCCAAGTTCCTCCACCTCCAAACGGTTCGCCTCCTGGACCCGCGGCATGCGGAGCGCCTGGATTGTTAGGATGAGGGTCAACTGGTGCAGCACCTGATTGTGTTTCAAATTGTGCAACATCGCCGGGGGCGTGAAGCCGACCGATGTTGAAAGATAGACCGCGGTGCCCCTCACGCGAGTCACCCCGCCGCGCTGCAAGGAGCCGATCAGGTCATTGATGGGCAGGCTCATTTCCGCGAATTTTCCAGCTAACACCGCACGCCCGCGCTTCCAAGTGAGCATCGTCAGCAGCAACACCCCGCCAATCCCCAGCGGCACCCAGCCGCCCTGCGCGATTTTCATCAGGTTGGAGGCCACGAAGCCGAGTTCGATGGTCATGAAAGTGCCACAAACGACGAGGGTTCGCCACAGCGGCCAATGCCAGCGCTGGAGCGTGACCTGGGACAACAGGATCGTGGTGATGAACATGGTCAGGCACACGGCGATGCCGTAAGCGGCCGCGAGATTGCTCGAGTTTCGAAACACCAGCACCAAGGTAATGCTGCCCACCATGATCGCCCGGTTCACCTGCGGCACGAAGATTTGCCCGTGCTCGCTCTCCGAGGTGTGCTTGATGGCGAGGCGCGGCAAAAAACCCATCTGCACCGCCTGCATCGCCAGCGAAAACGCGCCGGATATCAACGCTTGGGACGCAATCACCGCCGCCATCGCCCCCAATATCACCAACGGCAACTTGAACCAGTCCGGAGCCAATTGATGCAGCGGTGAAATGAGTGTCTCCGCCGACGGATCGGACAACACCAGCGCGCCCTGGCCGAGGTAGTTGAGCAGCAACGCCGGCAACACCACCGCAAACCAGGCCACCCGGATTGGGTTCTTACCGAAATGTCCCATGTCCGCATACAAGGCTTCGCCACCGGTAATGACCAGACACACCCCGCCCAAGGTGATGGCGGATTGCAGCCCGTGGTTGAGGAGGAACTGCATGCCAAACAACGGGTTGAAAGCTGCCAACACCCCAGGATGAAGGAAAATCCCGCGTGCCCCCAACACGCCGATGGAGATGAACCACAGCAGCGTGATC
>JBILFE010000114.1:0-8116 GCA_044351705.1 Luteolibacter sp.
GTTTGATGCGCTCAATCCGCTCGTCATGATCAGCCGCCGCTTTGAACGGGTTTCCGATCAGGCCCGCAACATCTGCATGGAAACGCTCTACATGTGTACCGGCGAATACGTGAAGCACTCCGGCGCGGAGTCGTTCCGGGTGCTCTTCGTCGATGATCACAACGCCTGCCAAAGCCAGATGGCCGAGGCCATCGCCCATGCGCTCAACCAGCCCAAGTTCATTTTCTCCAGCGCCGGCTTGGAGCCGCAGCCCATCCATCCGGCGACCGTCGGTTTCATGAAGGAAAAGGGGTTCGACGTGGCACGCGTGGTGCCCAAGGCCATCAATAAAGTGCCCAATCTGGACCATTATCACGTCATCATCGTACTGACTCCGGAAGCCAGGAAAGCCTTTCCCCGCAAGCCGCGCAAGGAGGTGCTCCTTGATTGGAGCGTCCAAGATGCGTCCCAGACCCAGGGAACGCCCGCCGAAGTGAACGCTGCTTACCAAAGCACCTATCAATTCATCCACGAGCACATCCGTAGTCTGGTAGGAGCTATTCTAGGAGAATCCAACAACCATCAAGAAAACAGACCCCAAACACCATGATCAAGAAATCGAAGTTCAACTGGGGCACCCCTTTGGGTGCCGGAAGCTGCCTGATCGCATTCTTCCTGCTGGCCGGCTGCGGCGGAAAAAGCGGTGGCACCAAGAATGCCACGATCCAAGTCAAAGGCTCGGACACGATGGTCAACGTCGCCCAAGCCTGGGCCGAGGAATACAAGAAAATCTCGCCCACGGCGGCGATTGAAGTTTCCGGCGGCGGCTCGGGGGTCGGCATCGCCGCACTCACCAAGGGCACCATCGAAATCGCCACCTCCAGCCGCAACTTGAAGCCCGAGGAGATCCAAACCGCCAAGAAGAACACCGGCAAGGAGCCGAAGGAATTCATCGTCGGTTACGACGCGCTCGCCGTCTATGTCCACAAGGACAATCCACTCACCGAAATCACCGCCGAGCAATTGGCGCAAATCTTCATGGAGGGCGGCAAGATCACCAAGTGGTCGGAAATCGGCGTGACCATCCCCGCTGGCGGCGGCGACGAGATCGTGCGCGTCAGCCGCCAGTCCAGCTCCGGCACCTACGAGTTTTTCCGCGAGCACATTCTCAACAAGAAGGATTTCAAACTCGGCTCCCGCGACATGAACGGCTCGAAGGAAGTCGTGGACCTGGTGGCTTCGACCCCGACCGCCATCGGCTACAGCGGCATGGGTTATAACGAACCCGGCAAGGTCAAGATGTTGAAAGTCGCGTCGAAACCCGGCCAGCCCGCAGTGGAGCCCTCCGTGGCCAACACACTCGACAAGAGTTATCCCATCGCCCGTTCACTCCAGGTCTATACGCTTGGCGAACCTGCCGGCGAGCTGAAGAAATACATCGACTGGACCATGTCCGATGCCGGCCAGAAGATCCTGGAAACCTGTGGTTATGTCCCGCTTCCGACCGCCGCGAGAACCAAGTGACTGCGTCCCTGCCGCAGTATGGCAGGGGTTCCGCCTGAGGGTGCTGCAGCCTGCAAATTCCGCCTGAAGTAATGGCTTTCCATTCTCCAACAGGGAAATCTTTGCGCCCCGCACGACCGCTGTGGGCGGTTTGCGGCGAGAAGTTTCTGGAACTCCTCATCCGTCTTAGCGGGGTGAGCGCCATCATCTTCGTGGGGGCGATCTTCTTCTTCGTCTTCAAGGAGGCAGCCCCGGTGTTGTGGAGCAAGAATTTCAAGCTCGCCGAATTCCTTTTCAGCCCGGAGTGGTATCCCACGTCCGTCTCCAACGTTCGCTACGGGGTTCTCGCTCTCATTGTCGGCACCGCGTGCGTCAGCGGTCTGGCGATACTGCTGGCGGTGCCGTTCAGCCTGGGGGCGGCCATTTTCATCTCCGAATTCTGCGGGTCCAAGCTCAAGGAGGTCCTCAAAATCGTGATCGAACTGCTAGCCGCCATCCCCAGTGTCGTCTGGGGCTTCATCGGCTTGACTGTCACCAGCAAAATCGTCCAACAGATGACCGGTGCCCCCGTCGGGGTCAACATCCTCAACGGGGGCATCATTCTGGCGCTGATGTGCGTGCCGATCATCGCCTCCATTGCCGAGGATGCCTTGAAGGCCGTGCCGGATACTTACCGGGAGGCAGCGCTGGCTTTGGGCGCGACGCGCTGGCAGATCGTCTATCGGGTGTTGCTCCCGGCCGCGAAGAACGGGCTGCTGGCGGCCGTGCTGCTGGGCGTGGGCCGGGCCGTGGGTGAAACCATGGCCGTGCTCATGGCCACCGGACACGCCGTGAACATCCCGCATGGGTTGCTAGATTCCGTGCGCACTCTGACCGCCAACATCGCAGCGGAACTCGGCGAGGCACCCGCCCAATCCGAGCACTACCGGGTCCTGTTCCTGACCGGCATCCTGCTCTTCTTCATCACGTTTGTAATCAATGTGACCGCTGACTTCGTCGTGCGGGGAATCCGCAAAAAATGAATCATCCTCATCACTCCAATGACGCCACCGGGACCGAGGCCGGTTCCGCCAACCGGTTCACGGCCACCCCTTTCGTGCGCAAGAAAGAGCGATGCGAGACCGCCGCCAAGTGGATTTTCTTTGCCATGGCCGCCGCTATGGTCCTGCCGTTGCTGTGGCTTGTAAGTTACCTCGTCGTGCGTGCCATGCCGTCCCTGTCGCTGGATTTTCTGCTTGATCCGCCGCTGCGCGGCATGACCGAGGGCGGCATTTGGCCAGCCTTGGTGGGCACGGTCTATTTGATCGTGGTGGCATTGTCGATTTCCACGCCGATCGGCGTGCTGGCGGCCATCTATCTGAACGAATACACCAAGGAAAACTGGTTTCACCGGGTCATCAACATGGCCGTCATCAATCTAGCGGGCGTGCCCAGCATCGTGCATGCGCTCTTCGGCCTGGGTGCCTTTGTCTATGCCGCACAGTTCGGTTATTCGGTGATCTCCGCCGCGCTGACCTTGGCCATCATGACGATGCCGGTGGTCATTACCAGCACCCGCGAAGCGCTGGCCAGCGTGCCACGGAGTTTCCGCGAAGCTTGCTGGAACGTGGGCGCCACCCGCTGGCAAACCATCAACTCGGTGGTGCTGCCCAACTCGGTCGGCGGTATCCTTACCGGCATCATTCTCGAAGTGAGCCGGACGGCCGGGGAAACCGCGCCGATCATGTTCACCGGAGCGGTTTTCTACAAAGCCGTGGAGCGCGGCGACCTTTTCCCATATCAACTCAATGACCAGTGCATGGCACTATCCATGCATCTGTTCGCGCTATCGACCCAAGTGCCGGGAGTGCAGCCGTCGCTCCCGTTTGCCACCGCTGTGGTGCTGCTCGGCGTGGTGCTGGCGGTCAATGCCACGTCCATCACCCTTCGCGTATGGCTGCGCAACCGGAAAAAATGGTAACCATGCCGATGCCCGCCGACAAACACATTGAAATCCAGGATCTGCGCCTCGCCTACGGGCCGAAGGAAGTGATCCACGGGATCACTTTCGACATCTGGCGCAATGAAATCTTCGGCATTATCGGCCCGTCCCAGTCCGCCAAAACCTCGCTGCTCCGTTGCCTGAACCGCACCATCGAGTTCAGCCCAGAAGCAAGACTTTCCGGCACCATCAAGGTGGATGGTGTGGACGTGGGCAAGGTGAAGGACGTTTTCGGATACCGCCGTAAGATCGGCATGGTCGCACCGCTGCCCGTCGGACTGCCCCTCTCCATCTATGACAACGTCGCCTTCGCGCCGCGCTGTGCCGGCATGTCGGCCAAAAGCGATCTGGACGGCTTGGTCGAGAAATGCCTGCATCAGGCCGCGCTCTGGGATGAAGTCAAAGACCGCCTGAACTCACTCGGCACCAAACTCTCCGGCGGCCAACAACAACGCCTCACTATCGCCCGCGCCCTCTCGCACCAACCGGAAATCCTCTGCCTCGACGAATTCTCCATCGCCATCGATCCGGTAACCACGATGCGCATTGAGGACGTGCTGAAGGAACTGCGCAAGGAGATGACCATCATTCTTGTCACCAACCTGACCCAGCAGGCGCGCCGGCTGGCCGACCGCACGATGTTCCTCTGGAACGGCGAGATCATCGAATTGGACACCAACGACGTCATCTTCGGCGACACGCCGAAGGACCGGCGAACGTATGACTACGTGATGGGGATTTTCGGTTAGAAAGAAACTTGAAACTTGCAACCATCACCTACCCATTCCTTGTTGGCCATGAGCGACGCCCCGCCGTACAGCATCACCACCCGCGAACTGAACCTCTGGTATGGCCAGTTCCAGGCGCTCCGTGACATCAACGTCGATATCAAGCACGGCATCATCACGTCACTCATCGGTCCGTCCGGCTGCGGCAAGACCACGCTGCTGCGCTGCTTCAATCGCGTCAACGAGCGCTACGGCTACGTCACCACCAAGGGCGAGATCAAGCTGCTCGGCAAGAACATCTACGACCCGGATGTATCGCTCGTGGAGTTGCGCAAGTCGGTTGGCATGGTGTTTCAGCGGCCGAATCCCTTACCCATCTCGATTTACGAAAACGTGGTCTTCGGTCTCAGGGTTCACAACCCGCGCAGCCAACTGACCCGCGCCGATCTGGATGCCGCCGTGGAAAAGGCGCTCACCGAAGTGGGTCTGTGGAAGGATCTCAGGGATCGCCTGAACCAGCGCGCCACGGGGTTGCAGTTAGAGCAGCAGCAAAAGCTCTGCATTGCCCGTTTGCTGCCGCTCAAGCCGCAGATCATCCTGATGGACGAACCCTGCTCGGCGCTCGACGTCGAGGGCACCCGCGCCATTGAGGAGTTGATGTTCGCGCTCAAGGGCCGCTTCACCATCGTCATCGTCACCCACAACATGGCCCAAGCCCGCCGCACCAGCGACGAGTGCATCTTCATGCTGATGGGCGAATTCATCGAACACTCGCGCACGGCGGATTTGTTCGTCAGCCCAAAAAACGCCAAGACCGCCGAATACATCGAAGGACGCTACGGATGAGTTTCAGGCTGCGGGGTGCATGACAATGTGGCGGACCGGAAGCCGCGAGCACGCGGCTCCGGCCGCACTTGACGGTTAGACCGTCATGTCCTTGAGCCCCTTGAGCGGGCGCACCTTGACGACCGTGGTGGCAGGCTTGGCTTTGAACATGACTTCCTCCTTGGTGAAGGGATTAATGCCCTTGCGCGCCTTGGTCGCCGGCTTGCGCACGGTGCTGATCTTGAGCAGGCCTGGCAGGACAAACTCGCCGACGGCATTCTTTTTGACGTGTGCATCAATGACAGCGGTCAGACCGTCAAGCACGGCCGCCACTTGCTTGCGGCTCAGTGCCGTGCTGGCGGCGATTTGGTCAAGGATCTGGGTCTTGTTGTAACGTTCTTTTATCAGTGTTGGTTTGGTAGCCATGCGCGAATGTCAAACAACCGCGGGCGCGATGTCAAGCCTATCCATTCCAACGGTCAATTTAGGGATCCATCAGGGGGCGGCCAAGGCGTAGAGGGTCTCGTCGGTGGCCACATACAGCACGCCATTGGCGGCGGTTAGAGGAGCGGAAATCGCGGCGTCGAGGGTGGTTTCGCACAGGAGTTGTTTCTCGGGCCGGGCCGCAAAGATATAGAATTTGCCGCGGCGGGTGCCGAAGTAGACTTTGCCATCGGCTACAAACGGGCTGGACCAAATCTCGCCGGCGACCCGGTGGGTCCAGAGTTCCTTGCCGGTGGCGGTTTCCACGCAGATGAGGGTCTTGTTGCCGGTGTCGGCCACAAACGTGAGCGGGCCTGCCACCGCGGGGGTCGAACAACTGTGCTTGAGTGGATAGGACCAGATGGTGGCCGTGGCGGTGGTGTCGCCGGTTTGATCGGCGGCGACACACTTGAGCCATGCCTGGTATTTGCCCCACCACAGGTCGCCGCCGACGGTGACGAAAACCCGCTCACCGAGGAACACGGGCGGAGACATGATGGTGGATGGCGAGACCTCGCGGTTGCTCATATAATCGTGGACATTTTCCTTGGGTGCGCCCGGGTCGGGGTCGTATTTCCAGACGCGCTTGAGGTTGGCGACGCTGCCTGCAGGCGGCATCTCGGTGAGCGCATCGAAGGCGTAGAGCACGCCATCGCCGCCGCCGAAGCAGACGAGCGTCCGGCCCTTGACGGTGCCCAGGGCTGGCGAGGAATAGGTGTTGTGAAAAAGGCGCGCGCCGATGGGCTCGTCGTCCTTGGCCACCAGCCGTCCAGTCTGCTTGTCGAGCACGACCAGGCTGGGACCATCCGGTTTGCGCAGTGCCTTGTGCGTGTTGTCCACGCCATTGTTAGAATTAAGGTAGAGAAAATCGCCGTGCAGCAGCGGGTTGCCGTAGGTGGTATCGTGCGGCCAGATGCCGGCCGCGGCGCGCAGGTCGGTCAGCCACAGGATGTCGGCATCGCCCGGCCCGGCAGCGATGAGCGCCGCGCCTTTGGGAGTCTGGTGTGCGGCTTCGTCGACAAACGGCCCGTCGTTGCCATTGGCCATGCCGTTGACATCAAGGCAAACGACTTCGGTTCGGTTTGTTAGAAGATAGACACGATCCCCCTCGATAGTCGCTGGCGAAGCGATGCCAACCCTGGGCCAGTCCAGATGGATATCGCCGCCGACTTTGGGAACCACCAGTTGCCACAGCAAGTTGCCGGATTTTTCATCGAGGCAGAAGAAAACACCGCGGTCGCCTTGCTGGCGCGGGTCGCGCGGCGCGCCATTGTTGGTTCCGACAAAGATCCGGCCCCGGGCGATGACAGGAGTCGAGTAGCTTTCCGATCCGAGACTCACCTTCCACTTGATGCCCTCACCCGTGGCGGGATTCACTCGCTCCGGCAGATGGATTTCGGCACTGACTTGGTTGCGTGTGAAGCGCTCGCCAAGCTGGGGCATATCCGCCGCGACCAGCGGCAAGGCGGCAACCCACCACGCCCCATTGAAAAGCCACCGGCGTGATGAATGAATTAAAGCTTGCATGCGTGACGGGGAGATACGCGTTCGGCCATGGCAATGCAAACTATTTGGCATCCGGCATCTGCTTGATCTCCGCCAAAGCGGCGGTATACAGCCCGCTATCGGCTCTGGCTTCGGATTTCACCATGTTGCCAGTGGGCTTGTGATACCAACTGGTCACCGGCGTGGCCCGCTGATGCAAGCCATCCGCGATGTAGCGCGTCACCACCTCGATGCGCACACAGTCCTCAAACACACCGGCCGGCACTGTCACGGTCTCCTTGCCGATCACGCGGATCATCGTCTTGATCAATAGCCACGGATTCCATGGTCATGGCCCGCTCATTCCAACGGTACCCCTTGCCGCCGGGGCAATAGACGTCGGATGCGAAGCGATCCCATTCCAACTTCACGGGATCCGCGGCGGGCTGGCGGCGGTGCCATTCATTGAGCACGGGGATGGCCTCACACCGTGATGCCCCCGGTTTGGCGGTCGTCGCCATGAATCCTAAACCCGAGGGTGCCGAAATTGGCACTCATCACGCGCTCCCCGGCTTTCTCCACTTTGCCCAACAAGGACATGAAATCATCGCCCAGCTGTGCTGCACCCGCCCGCGCCCGCCGCGACGCGTCGATGCGCGTCACCGGCCGGGACCAGCGCCGGATCGTCTCGTCGGATAGAAAAACCAACGCCGTCTCCGGCTCACCCAGCGGATAGCGGTGCCGGAAAAAGCGGAATTCCAGATGGCTTTACGCTTGCTCCAGCAACTTTTCCACCTTGCGGATGGTAGTTGCCGTGTGCTTGCCATTGACCCGCTTGGCACCATCCAGGACTTCTTTCACGGCAGCCAATGCGGCTTGCGCGGCGGCAAACGATTTCTTCTCATCGCCGCATTTCTTGTCAGAGAAATACTTGGTGAAAACCGTCCCGGCCCTGCTGACGGACAGGCGCCAGCCTTGGAATGCGGATGTTTCGTATGTGAAGCGGGTTAGGTTCTTGATAGATTTCATGGTTGTTTGGTTTAGTGGGGGGATAACTCCCGCCCCGTCCCTATCCGATATTTTGAGGGATTTCAAGCATTTTTTGCTAACAATTTTTGCAAATAACACATTG
>JBILFE010000115.1:0-8094 GCA_044351705.1 Luteolibacter sp.
CCACCGCGTCCGGGAGATGGAGGGGATGAAATCGTTTGGATTATAGTCCGGGATGGAAGCCATGGCGAGGACTTCGCCGGTATTCACATCCATCACGACGGCGGCAGCGCGGCCGGCGCGGCGAATGATGTTTTCCACATGCAACTGGGCACGGGCATCCAGCGTGAGGGTGAGTTTGGCACCCACCCCTGGCTTGATGTAGTCGACCATATCGATGACGTGTCCTTTCTCATCCTTGAGCAGCGTCTTCTGTCCCTCCGGACCGCGCAGCACCTGATCCATGCTTTGCTCGATTCCGGCAATCCCCTTGGCGTCGCCTATGTAGTGGTCAAACTTGCGCTTGGCGCTGTCCGGAATATCGATGGGTTCCCACGGCTTGATGTGTCCGAGGACATGGCTGGCGAGCGATCCATAGGGATACTGCCGCAGCGGGCGGGTTGTCAGATCGACGCCAGGAAGTTCCAGATTGTGCTCGGCACAGCGCGCAAACTCGTCGTAGCTCAGATCGGTGCGATAGCTAAAGGGAACCAGCCCCCGATGGGTGAGGTAGTGGGTGCGCAACGCGCCCGCATTGTAGTTTTTGGTTAGACGGAGACCATCAAAGCGTTTGATGATCCAGGTGTTGACGATTTCGACGATGTCCTTTTGTTCTTCGGCGCGATCCTGTCCGTCTTTGCGGGTGAGGCGTTTGAGTGTTGGATCCGAGGCATGTTGGAGGCTGTATGCCTTGTGGATTTCCTCAAGATTGAACGAGATTTCGTAGTTGCGAAGGTTGCGGGCAAGCAGGACGCCGGTGCGGTCAGTGATTTCGCCACGAATGCCGGGTTCGCGGACGGTGACGGTGCTGTTGCCAGGGACCATCTTGAGGAATTCATCGCGGCGCTCAATCTGAAAGTTGTACAGCCTGGTGAGCAACGCACCGAAACCCATCAGCACAATGGCTGTGAGCAGGTAAAGTCGCAGGCGGTAGCGTGGTTCCATGGGGTTAAAAATGGCGGCGGCGCTTTTTGCCGGCCTCGGGATTGATGGAATGGCCGCACCACCTGGCAATGCCGAAGAGCAACCAGAAGATGAGCGGGGAGAACAACATGGTTAGAACCGAGGTGTAAAGCATTTGCAGGCCGGTGGCTTTGGCAAAGATGGCGTTGCCGCGGATGAAGGTGATGATGAGATATTCCGCGCTGAGATAAAGAAATATCGAGATGCCGGAAAGCAGCGCGGAGAAATACCACTTGCCTTGCTTGAACAACGGTTGGATCCCCTGCATGAGGAAACCCATCGCTCCAAATAACAATATGGAATATCCGAAGCGCAACGATTCCACCGGCTGAGTGTAGATTGCCGGGTCGCCACCATGCGCCCCCAAGGTGCAGTGGGCATCCCACAAAAAGCCACACACAAACGCCAGCAACAGCATCGTGGGCTGCCCCACCGTGACGGCTGCACACAGAAACACCAACTGCACAAAAAGAATGCGTGAATGATGAAGCGCGGTGAGGGCAGGCAGAAACTGCTGCACCACAAAGCTGGCCAGCACTAACAAAACTGTGATGAGCGTGTAGCGGGTCACTGTTTTGGGGGATCTTTTGAGAGCACGACGAAAACCGTGCCAAGATCCGCGAAGTTCACCGCTGGCCGGACGATTGCTTCGGAATCTTCAACGCCCTTTTCGACGGACATGATGTTTCCTAGAAAGATATTGGCTTGGAAAATGCCTCCGCGGCCGGTGGTAAACACGCGCTGGCCGGCCCGCAGCGCCGCGTTCTTTGACAAAAACTTCAAGCGCAACATCGGCGTGCCTTTGAACTGCCCCCGCTGGCCGCTGAGAATCCCCACTTCCGGACTGTCCTCCACCTTGGCTGAAACCTGGCACGCCTCATCTGTTAGGAGAATGACCGATGAGCGGTCCTTGCCGGCTCGATCAACGATGCCGACAAGGCCTTCGTTGGTGAGCACCGCAAGCTGGGTGCCGATGCCACGGTCATCACCGACATCGATTTCCACGGTTTGCCACCAGGTGGTGGGATGCCTGCGGATGACTTGCGCCGCGACAATATGGAACTGGCTGGCCGTCTTGAATTCGAGGGAGTGGCGCAGGTGGGCGTTTTCGCGTTCGAGTTCGAGTTTGCGTGACTCGATGATGCGGAGGCGCCCGATTTCGCTGCTTACGGTATTGAGTTCGGTCTCCAGGGCCTTGGAGTGCCTGACTTCATCGAGGAAATTGCGGGCGTAGGTTTCGGTTTTCGAGCCGGTCTTGAGAAACGGCGAAATGGCGGAAAAATACCCCCGCTGGATCTCACGCACGGTGCGCTCACTGCGCGTGAGCGCCCAGACGGCACCACTCAGAAAGAGCAGGATGGCAATGAGATTGAGCGGCTTCATGGCCGGGTCGTGCCTAACGCTCGAACTTCCGATCGGTGTTGGTGACTCGCTTCAAGAGTGAAATTTCCTGAAGTGCCCTGCCTGTGCCTTCGGCCACAGCACTGAGGGGATCCTCGGCGATGTGGACCGGCAGCCCGGTTTCTTCGCGTAGCAGGCGGTCAAGCCCCTTGAGCAGGGCTCCCCCGCCAGCCAGCACGATGCCACGGTCGACGAGGTCGGCGGCAAGTTCGGGCGGGCAGCGCTCGAGAGTGGTGCGGACGGCGTCAACGATGGTGCTGAGTGGGTCCGCCATGGCCTCGCGAATTTCCTGCGAGGTGATGGTGATGGTTTTAGGTAGGCCGGCGACGAGGTCGCGGCCCTTGACCTCCATGGTCATTTCCTTGGGTAATGGGGCGGCCGAGCCGAGCCGGATTTTGATATCTTCGGACGTGCGCTCGCCGATCATGAGGTTGTAGGCACGCTTCATGTAGGAGACAATCGCCTCGTCCAATTCATCGCCGGCGGTGCGGACACTGCGGGCATAGACGATACCGGAGAGGGAAATGAGGGCGACTTCGGTGGTGCCGCCACCGATGTCGACGATCATGTTGCCGGAAGCATCCTGCACCGGCAGCCCCACACCGATGGCGGCGGCCATGGGCTCTTCAATGAGGTAAACCTCGCGCGCGCCGGCCTGTTCCGCGCTTTCGCGCACGGCGCGACGCTCGACCTCGGTGATGCCGGAAGGAATGGCGATGAGTACGCGGGGGTTGGAGCGGCGGTTTTTATTCACCTTGCGGATGAAGTGCCGGAGCATCGCCTCGGTGACTTCAAAATCCGCGATCACCCCGTCTTTGAGAGGACGGATGGCCACAATGTTGCCCGGCGTTCGGCCCAGCATGCGTTTGGCATCGTCGCCCACCGCCAGCACCTCGTTGGTGCCAGCCTTGACTGCCACCACCGATGGCTCGCGCAGGACCACACCTTGATCTTTGACGTATATGAGAGTGTTGGCGGTACCAAGATCGATCCCGATATCATTCGGGAAAAACTTTCCGAAAAACTTTTTAAACATGGGGCAGTTGAAAATGAGAGATTTGTAAAAAATTATGCCGCTCGACAGCGTCCCCATGAGCCTGATTTTTTGAAGCACTGGGCGAAAATCATCAAGAATCTGGCGAAGCCCCGCCGAGGGGAACGAGGTGAATAATTGACATTTCCAAACGAGTCAAGCAAAATTCCGTGTCACCGGAAGCCCCTGCGGAGACCTGCCGCACGCCGGAAATCTAAAAACTTTGGGCGACTGTGGCCAGGGGGGGACGCCGCCGCTTGAGCAAGTGCGGCAACCGGGCGTCATCGCGCGGCGGCCGCCTCGGCACTGCGCATGCCATCAAGTGCGGCGCTGACAATGCCGCCGGCATAGCCAGCGCCCTCGCCGCATGGGAAGAGGCCGCGCACTTGGGGGTGCTCCAAGGAATCCTCCCGGCGCGGAATACGCAGCGGTGAGCTGGTGCGGGTCTCAAATCCTAGCAGCAGAGCCGGGTCCGAGGCATAGCCAGGCATCTGGCGCCCGAACAGGCGCAGTCCTTCGCACATGCGGCTGGTGATCCAAGCCGGCAGCAACTCGTGGAGCGGAGCGGAGTGGATGCCGGGAAAATAACTGGTTGCGGGCAGTTTGGCGGAGAGCTTGCCCGCCATAAAATCCGTGACGCGCTGGGCCGGTGCCACCTGCCCGCCGCCACCCGCGGCCTTGGCCGCGCGCTCCAGCATTTTTTGGAAGGCGATGCCGCCGAGCACGCCGTGCTGTTTGAAAAATCCCGGCAGGTCCTCCGGTTCGACGGCGACGATCATCCCGGAGTTGGCAAATGGCGAATCCCGCCGCGACAGACTCATGCCGTTGACCACCACCTCGTCATTCGCAGTCGCGGCCGGGACAATCCAACCGCCCGGACACATGCAGAACGAATGCACCCCGCGACCGCGAATCTTGGTGGCCAAGCGGTAGCGCGCCGCTGCCAACAGGCGCGGACGGGACTGGTTTTTCCCTAGATGGTATTGGGCACGGTCAATGAACACCTGCGGATGCTCAATGCGACAGCCCACGGCAAACGGTTTGGGTTCCATCCCAATTTGCCGGTCCGCCAGGAGCTGATAGATATCGCGCGCCGAGTGGCCGGTGGCGAGGATGACCGCGGCGGCGGCAATTTCCTCACCCGCCGCAGTGACGACGCCGCCCAAGCGCTCGCCACTGCCGATGAAGCCAACGACCTTGGTCTGGAAGCGGACTTCGCCGCCGGCCACGATGATGGAATGACGAATGGCCTTGACGACGTTGGGCAGGAGATTGGAGCCGATGTGCGGGTGGGCATCGGTCAGAATACGCGTGGGGGCACCGTGGGCCACCAGGATTTCGTAGATGCGGGCGACCGGGCCGCGTTTGGTCGCGCGGGTGTAAAGCTTGCCATCGGAGAAGGTGCCGGCACCGCCCTCGCCGAAACAATAATTTGATTCCTCGTTGACGCGGCCCTCGCGCAGCAGCGGTGCAAGATCGAAGCGGCGGGCACTGACGTCCTTGCCGCGTTCCAGAATGACGGGTTTGACGCCCAGCTCCAGACACCGCAGCGCGGCAAACATCCCCGCCGGTCCGCAGCCGACGATGACCACCATACGTGGCTTCGCAGACAACGGCGCCACCTCCCAACGCGGCATGGCCTCAGGCGGCAGAGGTCCGTCAAGCGCCACCTCCAACCGGAGCTGCACCTTGATCGTGCTTTGGCGGGCATCGATCGAGTGTTTCCGCAAGCGGGTTTCGCCCACGCGTGACACGTCAATACCCAACTTGGCCGCCACCGCCACGCGCCGCGCCTCCACCTCCTCCGATCGCTCCAGAGGCAGGACAATATCAACGGTTTCAATCAACGGTGGCGGCACGGTGGTGGAATTCTACGCGGCAACGCTTGCCAAAAACTCATGGCACTCACAACAACTTTCACGGCTCAGCCGCCAGCGGGAGCTTGTTGCCGCCGGTATCCACTCTAACAAACGTGACGGCGGTGGAGAAAATCGGGCCGGGATGTGCGATGCGGTCGTGCACGGTGACGGCGTAAGTGACGCTGGTGGTGCCTTCGCGGATGCGCTGGCAATGGATGGTTAGGATGGTGCCCTCGCGCACGCTGTGGTGGAACTCGACGGTGTCCATCGCCACGGTGACGAATTGGCACTGCGGATAATCCAGGCTGGCGGCGATCCATGAGGCTTCGTCGATCCACGCCAACAACCGCCCGCCAAACAAGAATCCGTAGTGATTGAGATCAGCGGGAAGAACCAGACGGTGGGTTTCCATGGCCTTTTCTCACCAGCGGCGGCGTTTGGTTTCCCGGTAGAGATTGACATCCAACGACCACATCCCCGCACCCGAAAGCAACAGCACGATCCCGGGAATCAGATAGAGAATGGCCAGCTCCTTGCCATTCGGCGGCAAGGTGAACCATGGGCTGCCGTGGTTGACCTCGAAGGCCGCCACCACCATGACGAAGCACAACACAAAGGCTGCCGGCCGCGTCATCAACCCAAGCACCAACAACACCGCCGCCAACACCTCGGCACCCAGCGTCGCCACCAAACTGAGTTGCGGCGACATCCAATACAACGGAAAGAAATCCGGCACATGCCAGCTCCCCTTGAGCTTGGCAAAATTGTGGATTTTCGGGATGCCATGGCCGATGAGCATCATCAAGCCGGTGGCCACCCGCAGCACCAGCAAGCCCAACGACGCATCGGCATCACGGGTGCCACAATCAAACAAGAATCGTTTCAGCCAGGAGTCGTTGGTTTTCACTTGGGAGAGAGGGTAATGCGCTTGAGGCGATCATCGCCGTCCGGGGAATGGGAAACCACATCCGGATTCTGCAACAGGGCATTGTGCACCAGGCGGCGGTAGTAGGCGTTGAGCGGGCGCATCTCATAGGCCTTGCCGGTGGCTTTCACGCGCTCGGCGATGCCGGTGACTTCCTCATGAAGTTGATCCTCCTGCATGGAGCGGAAGTGCTCGCAGTCCACCTTGATCCGTTCCGCCTTGGGAAAATGCCGGCGCAGGATCCGGTTGACGAGGTATTGCAAGTCATCCAAGCGGTCGCCGTCGCCGCCAATCAGCGCCGCGCTTTCTCCGGTTAGGATTTGCAGGCAGGGACCGTCCGCAGTGGTTTGGACCTCTATGGTCGCTGTGAACCCAAGATGCCCAAGCATCGTATCCAAAATTTTGTAGGCCGCATCCACCGCTGTCATGGCGGCAATCATACCCCATTCCGAGCCCGGGTCAATGCTTGCGTGAAAGCGGACAATTTTGGCGGGTTTTCACACCCAGGCTGGTCAGCCGGCCATGATCCTGTCACAACGGCCGCCCCATTATGCTTGCCAGCTCCGTCACCGTAGAATCATTCGGGCACTTGCCCGATGGCCGTGAAGTGAAAATCTTCACCCTCACCAATAGCCAGGGCCTGCGAGCCCGCATCACCGATTATGGTGCCATCCTGGTGTCCATGGTCGCACCGGACCGCCATGGCCACTTGGCGGACCTCACCCACGGCTTCGACACCTTGGCCGGCTGGCTCGCCAATGGCCCGTACTTCGGCGCCACCATCGGCCGCTTCGGCAACCGCATCCGAAACGGCAAATTCACCCTAGATGGCAAGACATACACCCTGGCTAACAACAACTCGCCCGGTGGCATTCCGTGCCACCTGCACGGCGGCCAGGTCGGTTTTGACAAAGTGCTGTGGCACGGTCAAGCCAAGGGCGATGATGCCGTCGAGTTGTCCTACCTATCCAACGACGGCGAAGAAGGTTACCCCGGCAACCTCTCCGTCAAGGTCACTTACACTCTAACCGACGACAACGAGTTGATCTGGCAAGCCGAGGCGTCCACCGATGCTCCGACCATCGTCAACCTGGTCCATCACTCGTACTGGAATCTTTCCGGCGACCCGACCACCTCCATCCTCAGCCAGCACCTCACGCTCGACGCCGGACATTACCTGCCGACCGATGCCGGGCTGATCCCCACCGGGGTGCTCGCACCGGTGGCCGGCACTCCCATGGATTTCACCACGCCGGTGGCCATCGGCGCGCGGATCGAGGCGGATTTCGAGGCGCTCAAGCTGGGTGCCGGCTACGACCACTGCTGGGTCTTGAATGAGGGTTCCGGCGTCCGCCTGGCCGCCCGCCTCAAGGACCCCCACTCCGGACGGGTCATGGAAATCTTCACCGATCAACCCGCCATCCAGGTCTACGCCGCCAATTTCCTCGATGGTCTCACCCCGGGCAAGGGCGGCGTGCCATACGCACGCCGCAGCGCCCTGTGCCTGGAAACCGAGGGATTTCCCGACTCCCCCAACCAACCGGCGTTTCCTTCTCCCGTCCTCCGCCCCGGCCAAATCTATCATCACACCCTCGTTCACAAGTTCTCCGCCGAGTGAGCCAGCCCACCCCCGCGACATCTGGATGGTCCGATCGGACCACTCAGATGTCGCGGTCATGGCTGGGGAAACGCCGCGGCGGCGGATGCAAAAAGCGGCGGCGATGCAGGGCGGCGTGCCCACCCCCCACGACAAATCAATGCAGGGCCGCGTGCCCACCCCCGCGACAAATCAATGGTCCGATCGGACCACCCAGATGTCGCGGTCATGGCTGGGGAAACGCCGCGGCGGCGGATGCAAAAAGCGGCGGCGATGCAGG
>JBILFE010000116.1:0-8059 GCA_044351705.1 Luteolibacter sp.
GCATCGCTATCCACTTTGGATTACCTACCTCAATTTCGAAGACCCGATGTGGGCCAAGCCGCTGTTGGCTCCTCGCGCGGTGGTGCCACGGCAGCGGTTTTGCAATTTCATTTACTCCAATCCGACCTCGCTTCGAACCGAGTTTTTTCTCAGGCTCAATGCCCGGCGCCCGGTCGACAGTTTGGGGCGCTTGTTCGGAGGCCCCGAATCTCCCGTGGTTGACAAAATGGCAGCGCTGGCGCAGTTCCGTTCCACCATCGCCTTCGAAAATTCGCTCTCGCCGGGCTATGTGACGGAAAAGCTCCTGCACCCGCTGCTCGCCGGATCCATTCCGATCTATTATGGCGCGGATGAAGCCAAGACCGACTTCAATCCCAAGGCCTTCATCTTCGCGCGTGACTTTGGCGATATGAATGCGCTCATCGAGCACGTCCTAAAACTCGATGATTCGCGTGAAGCAATGGCCGAAATGGCGGCCGAGCCGGTGTTCCGTGACAACCGCATCCGCTACGAACACACGCCCGACTTCTTTGCGGATCGCATCGCAGATGCTTTGTCCGCCCGCCTCACCGCCCCCATTCGCGAACATGAAAACCAGCGCCTGATCCATTCGCACGCCAGCTCGGGCGCCCCGGTAGGGTTATCCAGATGGCAAAAAATCCAGCACAGCGCCCGCAAGCGCCTGCGCAAAATCCGCTCGCTCCACCACACCTTGGTCACCCGGCTGCGAATGCGGGCAGCCCGCTCCACTGCCGATTGCCCGCGCCCCTCGGACCCGAACGATGCCCAGCCATGACCGCCGCAAACCCAAATCCCCGCCCGCTGCTGTCGGCCAGCTTTCACAATTTCTGGGACCACTTCCGCCCGGAATCCTCGTTTTTCCTAGCTGCGCTGTCGAAACGCTTTGAGGTGAAAATCGAACATGTCGGGCGCGACCTGCAGATTTTCAGTGTCTTCGGCAGGCCGCGATTCAACACGGTTGCCGGCACCCGGCCACTCCGGGTGTGGTGGACCTCGGAGTCGGACGAACCGCGCCGCGCCATCTTCGATCTCCACTTCGGGTTTTTGCCACAATCACTCTTAGGCGAACGATGGCATCGCTATCCACTCTGGATTACCTGCCTCAATTTCGAAGACCCGGTGTCAGTCAGATCATTGCTGGCTCCTCGCGGGGTGGTGCCACGGCAGCGGTTTTGCAATTTCATTTACTCCAATCCGACATCGCTTCGCACCGAATTTTTTCTCAGGCTCAATGCCCGCCGGCCGGTCGACAGTCTGGGGCGGCTCTTGGGCGGCCCCGAATCTCCCGTGGTTGACAAAATGGCGGCGCTGGCGCAGTTCCGTTTCACCATTGCCTTCGAAAATTTGCTCTCACCGGGCTATGTGACCGAGAAGCTCATCCAACCGCTGCTCGCCGGATCCATTCCGATCTATTATGGCGCGGATGAAGCCAAGACCGACTTCAATCCCAAGGCCTTCATCTTCGCGCGTGACTTTGGCGATATGAATGCGCTCATCGAGCACGTTCTCAAGCTCGATGCATCACCCGCGGCATTGGCCGAGATGGCCGCCGAGCCGATATTCCGCGATGGCCGCATCCGCTACGAACACACGCACGACTTCTTTGCAGATCGCATCGCAGACGCCCTGTCCACCCGACTCACCGCGCCCATTCGCGAACTTGACAACCAGCGTCTGATCAACTCAAGCGCCACCTCGGGCACCCCGTTAGGGCAATCCCGATGGCACAATATAAAACTCAGCGCCGGCAAGCGCCTGCGCAAAATCCTCGCGCGCGACCCATCACAACAACCACCATGAGCGAAAAAACCTTGGTCTGCATCGTCGGTGAGTTACGGGCACAAAAACATACCATCGACTCCTTCCTCACCAGGCTCGTGCAACCCTGCAATGCCGACCTGCTGCTCTGCGTGCCGGCCAGTCATCTCCCGGCCAATGAATATTTGGACCATGCGAAGTATGTCAGAACCTACGACGCCTCCAAGGACATCACGACGTATTATGCCGAAATCGCCGCGGAATTGAACAGTCAAACCGACTGGCGGAAACTCTTGCAGATCAAAAACTATTGGCTCGGTGGCATCCGCGATCATAGCATCCGCGCGTATCGTCATCAATTGTCACAGCATATTTTTTACACAAAAAAAAGAAAACTCCGGAAAGTTTTCTTCATGACAATTGACTGGCTGTTCCGAGGAAAAGGTCCTCTGGATCAACCGGGTGGTGCGGCTTATGTATTTCTATATAGGCACTTATTGTTGAAAATGATCCGCGAAGAGGGGCTCGACAAGGTTTATGATCGATTCATCATCACCCGATCCGATCATTATTACGGGGCCTTTCATCCCCCATTGCGCTTGTTGGATCCGGATTATGTATGGATTCCGGAGGGTGAGGATTGGCTCGGCCAATGTGACAGGCACTGGGTATTGTCATCCCGGCATCTGGATGGGTGCTTGAATCTATTGGAACCTATCTTGTGCGACAGTGACAACTTATATCAACTGATGAAGCACAGGTCCGACTGGAATTCGGAAAGTTATGTCAAGCTCATGTGGGATTTGCATGGTATTAAAACCAAACGCTACCCAAGGGTCCAATTCCTGGTCCGTGGTGACGCGAACACCCCAACATGGACCGAAGGTGTGTATGAACCTGCTCTAAACATAACCGTGGCATATCCGTCCGAATATCAGGAGGCTGCAATGAATTTCACAACCTACTCCAAGCCGGAGTATTGGGAAAACTGGCGGCATAATCAACACATTTGCCGGCCCTCGGCCCTGAGCATGGGTCCGGTATAGTTGAAGGTAGCATTCACAAGCTGAAAAGATCTTTGATTTTCCGTTTGATGCGTCTTCTAAGCAGTCTTAGTTTGGACGGCGGCTTCCTCACTTGGGACATCTGCTTGAATTGCTCCTTCGCCTCAGGGCTCAACACGGCAAAGTGGCTTGCATTCACAGTCTTCCTCGCAAAGGTCAGGACATCGTTGGAGAACATCCCGGATTCCGCATTTCTGACCGAAAGCTGGCCCCTATGGACGCGGAACGAACTCAACACCTCGTCCACAAAGGCGACTTTCCCGACCGCGCAGAGGCGGTACCACATGTCCAAATCGATCAACTGGGACAAATCCGGATCAAAGCCACCCAGATCAATGAGACTTTGCTTGCGAATGAGTACTATTGAAGGCTCGCCGAATTTGTTCCAGACCCCTTTCATCAAGGCCGGATCCGCCAGCAGCTCGCGTCCCTCCTGAAGCGGGCGCAAGTTGGTCCAACCGTCATGCAGATTGCTGCATTTCTCGGCGATGTTTCTGGCGTGCGGGCACTCCAAGGCGGATTCGTGCACCAAAATATCTCTGGAGGAAAAGACCAGCGAGATGGATGGATCGGCATCCGCTCGAGCCACCAGCTTGCTCACACAGTCCGGCCCCATAACATCATCCTGAAACAGAAATTTGATATATTCCCCGGAGGCGTGCGCCACACAGTTGTTCCAGTTTCCAGCCAAGGTGGTGTGCTGGTGATGTAAAATCTTCACTGGCAACGGAGATCTGCCCGCAAAGCTCTCGATAAGTCCCAGAGTTCCGTCATTGGATCCATCGTCCGAAAACACCACCTCGAGATTCGCATGCGATTGCCGGGAAACACAATCCAAAGTTGCTGACAAATATCCGGCCCCGTTGTAAGTCGGGATGCAGATCGAGACAAGGGTTGATGAGTTCATGTGGGATCGGATTCATTGATGGTCGGAACGGAAGACACGGAACCGATTGATTGATCTATTGGCAGACAGTGCCAGCTTACGGCTTCTTTTATAAATGGATCGATACAGTTTTCGCAAAATGCCGATTACTTTTATTCTGCTTGCCACGGGTTGCAAACGCGCGTCCGCCGCGCAGGCCAGCAGCCCCACGGCTTGGGGAAAAGTCAGACACTTGGCCCGCCAGAAGACTGCCACCTGCCGGATTGCTCGCGTGAATGTTGGCTGTTGTTCATTCAGCGATTTCAACATGGATAGCCCGGCGCTCTGCCATGCAGCCCGCGCCCCGGGCTGCGCCACGGATGCTAGATAGATGCACATGCGGACCGATTCGATATGACGCACTTCGGCATCCAAGTGATGCCAACTATTATTACCATGAATGCGGTAATCCGCCATGCTGGCGTCCAGATAGGCGATCGCGCCATGCTCAGCGGCCAAGTACCACAGCGGCCAGTCACCCACTTTAAGTGACAGGTAGCGGGCATCGAGCACCGGCAGGCAGGACCGGCGCACCATCAGCGAACAGGTTTGAATGAAATTGCGGCCAATCAAGTCTTTGGCGTGGCGCGTGCCCCGGTCGGATTCCGGCGGTTGCGTTTGGAGCACCTTCCTGCAGCCGCCATCCCACTGCACGTATTCGACAAGATGATGGCAAAGCGCCAACTCGGAATCGCTGTCCAGCAGATCCACCTGCCGTTGCAATTTATCCGGGTCTGTCCAATAATCGTCGCCTTCGCAAAAGGCGATGTATTCGCCACGGCAGGCTTCAAGGGCTCCGACAAAGTTGGCAGCCGCGCCAACATTGTCGCGCCACAGTAGCACCCGGATCCGGTCCGGGTTGCGGCGCTGGAAATCCATAACGCTCTGGCGGGTTCCATCCGGCGAGCAGTCCTCCCCTATAATGAGTTCCACCGGGAAGGTCGTTCGCTGGGCCAAGACGCTGTTGATTGCCTGGGCGATAAACGTCTCATGCTGGTATGTGACCATCACCACGCTCACCTTGGGTGGCGGACCGGAGGCCAGCGGCGGAACACAATCGTAATTCATGTCGATGGAGCGGCTCGGAAGTGAGTGCGCGGTTCATGCCTGCGGCGGGCGGCACAACATACGGATGCCAGGTGGATCAGCGATTGTCGGGCAGCCATATCTGGATTGTTTGATCCCCGAATGGGCAGGTCGCCTCTCCGGCCTTGGTGTAACCCAGGGGGAAAGCAGCAACTTGCCGCGGTAGCGCGGGCAGGGCCCCGTCAATTTCCAACCGCAGGCCGATTATTGCGGATTGCAAAAGCCCGCGATCCACCCGGCCGAGCAGGCATTCAGCGTGTTGTTGATGCACCAGCCAGGGTGACAAAACAGGGATGGCGTCTAGGATCAAAGCCACGCCCGGAACGTCATAAAATCCCAGGTAGGGCAGTTTGCCTCCCGCCAGGTGTTTATTCTTGATATCCGTCAAGGAAGATACGAACTCATGGGTTTCCTGATCCGTTTTAACCATGCCAATGCTGCCTACTTGGGTTGCAACCGTTTGTTGCCAAATGGATGATTTTAAGTGATAGGGTGAACATCCGCTGATCGCCGCCTGCACCGCGATAACAGTGGTGAAAATCCCGCAGGCAAGCGTCGCCAGCCCATTGCAGTTCCCCCTGCTGTCCCTGGCGAGCGCGAGAATGGCAATCACTCCTCCCCACGAGGACATGGCGATTACAATTTGCGTGTTGATCGGATTTCCGGTGCCGGCCCCGGCGCCATAGGGTAGCATCACAAGCCCTAACGTCAGCATTACGGCGCGGAGATTTTTCGTCCAGGTGCTGATCGAGGCTATGAGCGTGATGGCCATCAATGTCGAAAGCAGGTCCGATACGCCAAGCCAACTGCTCGTCTTGAAAGACGCTGGCAAATGCATACAACCCAATATAACGACACCCGCCATGGCAAACCCGGCATACCGGCGCGCATGTCTTGTCCTGGTAAAATTCACAAGGCATGCCAGCAGCCCGGCCAGCCACGCTCCGCCCCAAAACATCTGCCTGGAAATTTCGTTAATATATCTTAGCAAGCGGGTTGCGCCGGCCTCTGTTTGAACCGTCCTGATAACCTCCACGCCGAACCGGAATTCATCCACTACATTCTCTCTCTGCATATGCCATCCAATGACAGCAATGATTGTCACCAGCATTCCAAGAAGGACACACGCGCATCCGACAACCCTGGCGCGGACGGTCTCGCCAAATACCACGACAAAGGCTAATGTCAGGCATGCAACCGCTAAACCTGCGGGAAATTTGTTCAGAAAGGCAATGCCCAACAGGCAGCCTGCGAGCACATGACACCCCCACGCCCTACAGGGGGCGGGGCTTCCGCATGCCAGCAGCGTGATGCCAATTGCCGCATAGGCGGTGGCTGAGGAAAACAGATTATAGCAAGGCGAAAAATTGATTGTGGCACCATAGAGCAGCGCTCCTGACATGCAACACGCGTACACGATTGCAAGGTCCTTGGGATGCGGCTTGCTGGCACAAGCGACCATGGTGTACGCGTGCAGGGCACCCTTGGCGAGAATCGCGGCACTGGCTAGCAGAATTAAAAGCCCGCTGGCACGAAACAGGCAAAGACTGCCGGTGGCCAGCCAGATCGGTGATGTGAACCAATGTTGGGCACTGCCGAAAAGCTTCACGGATGCCGGGTGCATGGCCAGGAGGAGATAATAGGATTCGTCAGTGATCTCAAATCCGCGGTCCAGCGCCCATATAAAATAGCCGCCCAGCGCCACAAAGACGCTTATCACCCAAACACAAGAAAACGTATATATATGTTTCGGCATGTGGAGTCTCATCAGGTTTCGGGCCTGGCTTGCGATCTATGCCGCAGGCGGCAAACCCGCCATGTCTGCCGGCTCGCCGGTTATCCTCGTCATATCATATCCCGGCACCCCGCATTACGCGAAGCCCGTAACGACCAGAATTTAGCTGTCAGAAAATTGAAGGCAACGATTGGCGGAATCAGGGCCATCTGAACGTAAAACGGGTCCCAATGCGTGCGTTCGACGATACAACCCAAGGCCAACATGTTCAACGTGACCGACAACAAACTCGCCAGGAAAAATTTAAGAAAGCGCGCCCGGAATTGAATCTTTTGTTCCGGCCTGAACACCCATGAAAAATTCATTACATACGAAAACAAAATCCCGACGATCCACGCCACCCATAATGAAAGCAGATAATTGGCTGCCAACGCTTTCAGCATGACGGTGAAAACGACAAGGGTAAGGACGAAGTTGGCCGCGCCGACAAGCGTGAATCTGGTGACCTCCATCCTGATTTTTTGCATGGCGTGGTTAACGGGTTGGTGGAATCGGGCAAAATCCCCACGGCGCCGCCGTTAGCGCTGTTTGGCCACAACGACCAATGTTCCGCCAAACGGAAGCGACACGCCCAGGCGAATTAGCGCCTCGTCGATGCGCATCACCAAATCCAGGATCCAATTCAGCGCCTTCGGGAATGACACCCTTTTCTCAAGCGCAGCGGCGTCGGGTTGTGATTGCTCGCGTCCTTTGTCGAGCATTCGGGTGATCACCATCAAAGGAAATAATGCACACACAAAGGAAGTCGCATAGCTGACATCGAAGCCACCGTCCCGGAGCTTGGTGACTAACTCCTTTCGCGAATACCTCCGCTTGTGCTTAACAATCTCGTCCAACCTGCCCCACAGAAACATGTACTGGGGAACACTGGCAATGAAGACCCCGCCCTGCCCTAGCATTTTGTTAATGTTGGATATGGCGGACACATCGTCCTCAATGTGTTCAAGGACGTCGAACGCGACGATCATGTCGAACTTCTCGCCGACTTGCCCGCGCGTGACATCCAACTGGATGAAATCAACGCCGGGCAGATTCTTCTGGGCATATACGAGACCTTTCAGATAGATCTCCGATCCCGTGATTGCCAGCTCGTTGTGGCCGATGATTTGCCGGATAAAATCGCCGGTTCCGCAGCCGATTTCCAGAAATTTGGTTTCGCCAGCAGGGGCCATTTGCTGGAAGACAAGACTCTTGAAAAGCCGGTTGCGCGAGGAAACCCAAAAACTACTCGCCGCATTCTTGTCTGTAAGGTCAAATCCGTCGTCTGGATAGTCAGCATAAGAACTAGCCACCTCCGGGTTATAGCACCTGATGCCATCGATTATGGTGTAGGGGGTGTCGTCATTCATAAAAATTTGTCCCTCACAACATAGTTGGGCCGCTTGCGTACTTCCTCGTTGATTCGCCAAA
>JBILFE010000118.1:0-8030 GCA_044351705.1 Luteolibacter sp.
AACATGTTAGATAAATGACCACCATGGCTACCAAGCATCTTATGACAATGGCCATGGCGCTTGCCATGCCGTGCGCGCTGTTGGCCGCCGAAGCGGACAACATGCCGGCCTATCAATACCCGCCGGAACCGGTTACACCTGCCAATGCGGGGCATTGGCAATGGATGCGGGCGTTTTACGAGCGCGAAGTGTCGCGCCCGGCCGGCGCCGATGAGACGCCGGCGCAAGCCGAGCGGCGCGCGGCCTGGGTGAAGCCCACACCCGAGAAGCTGGCGTATCTGGACATGGAACTCATCACCTTTCCGCACTTCGGGATGAGCACCGCCTCCGGCCAGCAGCAGGGCACCGGCAAGGAAGACCCGCGCAGTTTCAACCCGAGCGCCTTTGACGCCCGCGAGTGGGTGCGCTTTCACAAGGCGATCGGCGCCAAGATGATCGTGTTTGTCGCCAAACACCATGACGGTTATGCCCTGTGGCCATCGCAATTGAATGACTATTGCATCCGCAGTTCACCGTGGCGCGGTGGCAAGGGCGACATGCTCCGCGAAATCGCCGATGCCTGCCGCGAGGGCGGCCTCAAGCTCGGCCTGTATATATCATTGTGGGACCTGCACGATCCGCGTTGCTTCAATCCGCGGCAGGGGCCGGAAAAAATGACGCCGGAGCAACGCCGGATCTATCAAGGCTACATCGAGCAACAGCTCAAGGAAACCCTCATCCCATATGGCGAGATCAGCGAGTTGTGGTTCGACGGCGCAGGCAGCAACGGTGCCGAGGATTGGAACCGCATCTACGAACTGGTGCATCGCTATCAACCCAAGTGCCTCGTCGCCATGTGCGGGTTCGGCGCCAGGTGGTGCGGCAACGAGTCGGCCGTGGGCGACGCGGTGAATTGGAACGTGCTGCCATTGCTGCCCGAACTGCAAAAACTCCAATGGGTGCCATTCCACTATGGCCAGTTGATCAGCAAGAACCTGCCCGCTCTAACCAACAATCCCGCCACCCTGCAAGGCCAGGACTTGTTTTTCATCCCGCAGGAATGCGACACGCGGGTGCTGCAAGGCGGTTGGCATTGGGACGGCACGGGCGAACCACGTTCGTTAGAAACGCTGATCAACGCCTACTATGCCTCGATCGGGTCCGGCGCGGTGCTCATCATCAGCCCGTCACCCGACCCCAGCGGCGCGTTTTCCACCAAACAAGCCGAGCGCCTCGGCGCCTTGCGCAAATGGATCGACGACTCGTTCCGCGACAACTTGTTAGCCGGAGCCAAGCTTGAGCTGACAGGAGGACGCGCCGGCCAGACTCCGGAGCAACTGCTGCGCACCGGGCGCGATCAACCGTGCTTCGCGGCCGAGGGCGCGCCGCCGCTGTCGCTCATCGCCGAGTTTCCCGAACCGCGGACGTTCAACAACCTGGTGGTCGAGGAATTCCTGGAGCCCGGGCAACGGATCTCCGCCTTTGCGCTGGACGCATGGCAGAACGGACGTTGGACGCCGGTAGCGGAAGGCCAGACCGTGGGCCACAAGCGGGTATTGCCGTTTTCCGACACCACCGCGGAAAAAGTCCGCTTCCGCGTGGTGGCGGCGCGGGATCTGCCGGCGCTGAGGTTTCTCGGGCTGTACCAGGCGTTGCCCTATCGCGAGGCCAAACGCGCGTTCAGCGATGCGGAGTATCTGGCGGCGGCTCCGGAACCGGCAAAATTACAAGCCGGCCTGGATTGGTCCTACTACGAGGACGCTAACAACGGCTTCCTTCCCTATCAGGAATTGTTCAGTGATCTGGCCACCACCAAAGTGACGGCGGTGGCCAGCGGCCATGCCGCCAACCCGTTGGAGGCGGTCGCCAGGATTGCCGGCGAGCGCAATCGCAAGCAGCACTTTGCGCTGCGCTTCGACGGGTACTTCCGGGCGCCGACCCGCGCGGTGTATAATTTCCGGGCGCGCGCCAATACCGGATGCCGGCTATTCCTTGATGGCAAGGCGTTGATCGAGAACGACGGGGAGGGCGGCGTCAACGGCGGCGCCAAATCCGCAGAGGTGCCCCTGCACGCCGGCTTGCACCGCCTCACGGCGCTGTATTATTTCGGCGCTGCGGGCCAACCGAAACTCAATCTGGTGGCCGAGTGGCCCGGCAACATCGGTGGTGACGGCTTTGGGTGGTCGTCCTATCAGCGCTTGCTGCCCTTGCTGTGGAGCGGGAATTAGCTTTGCTGCCGTTCGTGGATCGAATCCACTGCAGGCAGGGATGCGAGTTCATCGAGGAACTCGCTCATGTGGCGCCGCGGCAGCCGCAGCTTGAAAACCGCCTGCATCAGGCCATCCGGCCTTGCCTTATAAGACAACGGCTGCCCGGTGACGTGGTATTCCTCGCGGATGCGCTCGATCTTGATGCGCGTCTTGCCTTGGTCCGGCTCAAACACCATATCGATGCCAACCGCCTGAATCCCTCCCAGATGAAGGATTTCCCGTTGCAGCACCGCCGTTAGAACGACACGCACTAACAGACTGGCACCCAAACCCGCCAGCGGAAAACCGGCGCCGACGGTGATGCCGATGGCCGCCGTGACCCAGATCGTGGCGGCGGTGGTCATGCCGCTGACGCCTTTGTTTGAGTGCAGGATGGCCCCGGCGCCGAGGAAGCCGATGCCGGTGACGATCTGGGCGGCCACCCGTCCGGAGTCGCCATTGCTGCTGGAAAAGACAAACGAGATCATGGTGAACACCGTCGCACCCAGACAGACCAGGATCAGGGTGCGCAGTCCCGCCGCCTTTTCACGCCGTTCGCGCTCGGTACCCAGGATGGCGCCGCAGCCAACGGCTGCCAACGCCAACCCGATTTCCAGCCACGGTGATGGCAGGCAGCCGCGCAGGGTGTGGCAAATCCATTCGGTCATTTTTTGCTGCCGAAGCGGAACACGGTGGTGCTCTTCAGGATTTTGCCGGGCTTGAGGATGGCGCTGGGGAACTTCGGCTGGTTAGGTGAATCCGGGTAATGTTGGGTTTCCAAGCAGAAGCCGTTGCGTTGCGCGTACGCTTTGCCGGCCTTGCCGGTCTGTTTGCCATCCAGGAAGTTGCCGCAGTAAAACTGGATCCCCGGCTCGGTGGTGCTCACTTCCATGGTGCGGCCGCTGGTCGGTTCGTATACACTCGCCGCAAGGGCCAGCTTGCCACTCTGGTTGTTCAGCACCCAGTTGTGGTCATAGCCGCCGCCTAACTTGATTTGTTCGTCGTCGGCCGTGACGCGGTCACCGATGGCGGTGGACTTGGTGAAGTCAAAGGGGGTGCCGGCCACTGGCGCGAGCTTGCCGGTGGGGATGAGCGCCGCGGTAACCGGCGTGTACTTCGAGGCGGCCAGCGTCAATTTGTGGCCGAGGATATCGCCGTTGCCTTCGCCCTTGAGGTTGAAGTAGCTGTGTTGCGTGACGTTAATCGGCGTGGCCTTGTCGGTGCTCGACTCATACTGGATTTTCCACTCGTTCTTGGGGGTGAGCCAGTAGGTGACGCTGACGCTCAGATTGCCTGGGTAGCCCTCCTCGCCGTCTTTGCTGAGGTAACTGAACTTGACTCCCTGGGAGCCATCCTTGTTGAGCAACCCTTCGCCTTTCCACACCACCTTGTCAAAGCCCTTGAGCCCGCCGTGCAACGAACACTTGATGCCGCCGTTCTCGTTGTTGGTGGCCAGCGTGTAGTCCTTGCCATCGAGGCTGAACTTGCCGTTGGCAACCCGGTTGCCACAGCGGCCGACGACGGCCCCGAAGTAGGGCGTGTCCTTGATGTACTCGTCGAGGGTGTTATAACCGAGCACGATGTCCGCCAACTTGCCATCGCGGTCCGGGGTTTCCAGACTCAACACGATGGCACCGTAGGTCATCGCGCGCAGTTTCAGACCCTTGCTGTTGGTTAGAGTGAACACCTCCACGGCGGTGCCGTCAGTGGTTTTGCCAAACGGCTCGGCTTTCGGAGCTTCGGCTTTCGGGGCCGCTGCTTTCGGGGCTTCAGCTTTCGGGGCTTCAGCTTTCGGGGCTTCAGCTTTGGGGGCCGGGGTTTTGGGGGCCGCGGCTTTCGGGGCATCGGCAGACATGGCGCTGGTGCAAAGCGCCGCGCCGAACAAAATGACATAAGATTTCATGGTGACTTGAGTTGGATGGATGGTTGCTTGGCCGGTGAAAAACGAACACCTGCCGCCTGATAGTCCCGTTTTTAGGCCCCGGATTCAAGCCCGATCTTCAATTTTTCTCGGGGCTCACTCGGGTCGGCTGTGGCCTTGCTGGCGGATGGATTGCAGCCGCTCCGCCATGACTTTCACCCGCGCGGGATCCTTGGCGGCAAGATTGTTCTGTTGGGCAGGATCAGCGGTTAGATCGTACAATTCGCCGCCGGTTTCCGGTTTGTTAGCCAGCTTCCCATTGGCGGCTTTGCGCCCCCCGCCTTGTTCGATGAGCACCCACTCGGCCACCCGCAATGCCAGTGGCGCGCTCCCGTTGTTCTGCAAAACGAGGTGGTCACGCGTCGGCTGTGGCGGTTTTTCCCCGAGCCATGCCGGCAGCACGTTGAAACTGTCGGGCCCGGCCGCGGGCGCGAGTTGCTGGCCGGTGAGCGCCGCCAACGTGGCGAGGGTGTCGACATGGGCGATCAAGTCGCCCGAGGTGGTGCCCGCCTTGATGTGACCGGGCCAACGCGCGAGGAACGGCACCCGAGCCCTTGAAGTTCCGCAGTTGGCCATTCGGCGGCTGCAGGCCGTGCAGGTTGTTAGTGCCGTCGTCATAGGTGTTCTTGATCGCGCCGCCATTGTCACTGGTGAATATGACCAGCGTGTTGTCGCTCAGCTTCAGACGCTCGAGGGTGGTGAGAACTTCGCCGACACACCAGTCGAGTTGATGAATCACATCGCCGCGCCAGCCGCAGCCGCTGGTGCCACGAAACCGCGGATGGGGCACCATCGGTTCATGAATGTCATGCGTCGCCAAATAGAGGAAAAACGGGGCGGACCGGTTAGATTCGATGAACTTGACGGCTTGGCGGGTGAGTGTATCGGCGATATCCTCATCCACCCAGCGTGCCACGCTGCCACCGGTCATGAAGCCAATGCGGGAAATCCCGTTGACCACGCTGTCACTGTGGCCGCGATCACCTTGGATTTTGAGCTTGGCGGCCGGGTCGGCGCCGGTCGGCTCGGTGCCGATTTTCTTGCCATAGCTGACGCGGATCGGATCCGCCGGATCGTAGCCGACGACGCGATGGTTTTCCACAAACACGCAGGGCACCCGGTCGCCGGTGGCGGGAATGAAAAAGGCGTAGTCGAACCCCAGCTCTAACGGACCAGGGGTGATCTCGGCGTTGAAATCCGTCCGCGGTGGTGTCCCCAGCCCGAGATGCCATTTGCCGACCAGCCCGGTTTTGTAACCGGCCGCGCGCAACATCGACGGCACAGTGGTGGTGCCGGGCTTGATCAGCAAGGGTTGGTCGCCAGCCGCGATGCCGGTGCCAACCTGCCGCCACGCATAGCAACCGGTGAGCAAGGCGTAGCGCGTGGGCGTGCAGACCGACGCCGTAGCGTGGGCATCCGTGAAACGGCAACCCTGGCTGGCCAAGCGGTCGAGGTTCGGCGTTTTTACCTTTGTCGCGCCGTAGCAGCCGAGGTCGCCGTAACCGAGGTCGTCGCTGAGAATGTATATGATGTTAGGTTTTGCGGGCTCGCCGGCAGCGGTGTGCGGCGTGGCACATGACACGGCGAGAAAAACAGCCAGACGGTATGGGGTGATGAGGTTCATTTTTTTACGGGTTGGATGGTTTTCTAACTACTGTAAAGTATCGACGCCGTGATGCCGCTGCTGGCGGCGGTTCATGCCGGTATTTTCGCCGCGAGGCGGTGTCCGCCCGGCGGCGGTTGTGGCGGCTGCCGCGAGATAGGCGGGCCGGCCCCGCCCTCCGGATGATAGATGGTCGGCCAGCAGCGCATCAGCCAGCAGCTTGGCGTCCTCGCCCCAGGCGAGCAGGTGCAGATACAATTGCTCACTGAGATGGGTTGGCGATATTTCGTGCTGCTTGCCATGGCGGGCGTGCAGGCGGTGTGAGAAATCCCAGAAATTCCAGAATGGCGAGGCGTGGCGGGCATGCGTCAGCAAGATTGGCAGGGATTGAGAAAACCGTCCGCTGTTGCCAAGCAAGTCCCAATGCCGGGCGAAGCGCTTGAGCTGCTGCAGTGTGGTGAAATCCAGGTCGCGGTTGCACAGCAATTCATACGGGGCGTGCTGTGCATAAACCATGGCATGTTCCGCGTCGTGACGCGCGATCGGCGTGCCACGCAGGCGCTTGAGAATACCCACTTGAATTTCCTGCGGGCCCAGCCGCCACAAGCGGTCAAAGCCAGCCGCAAAGCTCGCCAGATCCTCCCCCGGCAGGCCTGCGATCAAATCCGCATGCACATGCACGCCGGTGTGTTGCTTGAGGAAGCGCAGGTTGTCCTCCAGCCGCGCCACGTTCTGGCTGCGGCTTATGTTGTTAGACACCTCTTCATTGAAGGTTTGGATGCCCACCTCAAACTGCAGCGCGCCGGCGGGAAACCTGGCTATCAACTCCCGCAGATCCTGCGGCAAGCGGTCCGGTATCATCTCAACATGCACAAACATCCCCGCTTGCCAGCGCTCCAAAAAAAATTGCAAAATTTGGGTGCTTACCCGCGTGTCCAGATTGAACGTGCGGTCGAGAAACTTGAACTGCCTCGCCCCGCGCGCCAGCAGCTTGTCCATTTCCAACAAGAATGCCGCCAACGGATAGGCGCGCGGTGGTTGGTCCACCGCCGACAGGCAGAACTCGCAGGCAAACGGGCATCCCCGCGACGCCTCCACATACAACACCCGCTGCGCTATGTCCTCGTCCCGATAGAAATCATACGGCGACGCCAATGCCGCCAGATCAGGCGCCGCCGCAGCCAGCACCTTGGGCGTGGCCGCTCCGGCCAGCAGGCGGCGGCACAGCCCGGCGAATGCCAGGTCCGCTTCGCCGGTGATGACATGATCGGCGAGGCTGACGATTTCCTGGTCAGCGGTTTCGTGACTCACTTCCGGTCCGCCCAACACGATGGCAACGCCCGGCGCGAGTTGTTTCAGCAAGCGCACCAATTCCGTGGTGGGCACGACGTTCCAGATGGATATTCCCAGGCCGATGATTTGCGGGTGTTTGGCTAACAACTCCTCCGCGATATCCGCCGGTCGCTGCTTGATGTCAAACTCCAGAATCGCGCAGTGCGGCTGCAACTCCCCCATGTTGGCATGCAGGCACCGCAGCCCGAAGGCGGTGTGAATGTAACGCGCGTTGAGGGTGGCTAGCAGGATCTTGGTCATCGGGGCATCAGGCGCGCACCAGGGTCATGACGCATTCGAGGTGGCGGGTGTGGGGGAACAAATCAAAGGGTTGCACGTCGCCGAGCTGATAGCCTGCTGCGCTGAGTTGCTTGAGATCGCGGATCTGGGTGGCCGGATCACACGAGACATAGACAACCCGGCCCGGCCCGAACCGGACCAACTGATCGAGAAACTCCGGCGTGCAGCCTTTGCGCGGCGGATCTATCACCACCGCGGTTTGATCCGCTGGAAAATGAATGCTGTCAAAGACCGCTTCCGCCGATGCTGTTAGGAAACTGACGTTGCTGATGCCATTGGCCTTGGCATTCTTGCGGGCCCACTCGCAGGAGGTTTCGGACACTTCGACGCCGGCGGCTTGTTGGAAATGCCGCGCCAGGGTCAGCGCAAACAAACCCGATCCACAATAGGCATCGACCAGATAGCGCGCACCGCCCGCCGCCGCCTGGGTCGCAACATAGCCGGTGAACGCGGGCAGGATGAACGGGTTGTTTTGGAAAAAGTCGCCGGCGAGGAATTGCAAGGCGAGTCCGCCGATGGGTTCGCAGACGGTGGCTTTGGCATCGGTTTCAACGCGCTCGCCGGTGGCCCGCAACAATAGGGTGGCACCACGCTTGAAACTGTTAGCACGGGCGCGCAGGCCCGCGCGGATGTCCGGCAGCGCGGC
>JBILFE010000119.1:0-8021 GCA_044351705.1 Luteolibacter sp.
CGGCATTTCAACCGGTGCCAACGTCTGGGCCGCCATCCAAATCGCCAAACGCCCGGAATTCAAGGGCCAGCGCATTGTCACCATCGGCTGCTCATCGACCGAACGCTATCTCTCCACCCCGCTCGCCGAAAAAGTCCGTGAAGAATGTGCCAACCTGCCGGTCCACGATGTCTGAGCCGCAGGTTGCATAGAGCCCGCACCATGGGCTCACTGAGGATTCCGTAGGATAGACTACAAAAGGTGGGACATGCAAATAACACCACTGATTCCACTGAAGCCCACTGAGGACACTGATTTTTTAAATTATTTCAGTGGATTCAGTTGTTCTCAGTGGATTCAGTGGTTCTCTTTGGTATGAAGAAATTCTTTAGCGTCCGGATGGTTTGCTTGGGGTTTCTGTGCCTGGCCGGAGCGGTCATGTCACAGAAACCACCGCCGCGCCTGGTCATCAGCCAGGCAATCCAAAACAACTCCCGGCTCATGACCTTGGAATGGGCAAGTTCGCCGGGGCGTCGATATGCGGTGGAATCCAGCAACCACATCGGCGGATGGACGACCATTGCCTCGAACCTTCAGGATCCGTCCCGGGTCGGTATCCTCAAGTACCCGATCCCGGACGCGTATTTGTATGATTCGGAGCGGTTTTTCCGGGTACGGGTCGAGCCCCTGAAGTGAACTGCGGGGAGGCGACATTAACCGTTAGGCAAAAGGCTTCCACATCAGCCCGGGGTTGACGCCGGCCGGGGTAACGGGTTAGGCTTGTGCCTCATGAAACTCTTGACCTGCATGACGATGGCACTTGTGACTTCACAGGCATTGGCCCAAACATCCCAACCCGTCCTGCTGTGGCCAGCCGGCGCTCCCGGTGCGCTGGGCAATGCCGACAAGGACATCCCGACGCTTACCCCGTATTTGGCCAAGCCCGACAAGGCCACCGGTGCCGCAGTGGTGATTTGCCCCGGCGGGGGCTACGGCGGCCTCGCCGGGCATGAGGGACGCGATTACGCCTTGTGGCTCAATGAGCAGGGCATCGCCGGCTTCGTGCTCAAATATCGTCTTGGCAGTGGCGGCTACCGCCATCCGGCGATGCTCAATGATGCGGCGCGAGCGGTGCGTCTGGTTCGCGCCAAGGCCGACGATTGGCAAGTGGATCCCAAGCGTGTCGGTATCATGGGCTCGTCGGCCGGCGGGCACCTGGCTTCGACCTTGCTGACTCATTTTGACGCCGGCGACGCGGCTGCCAGTGATGAGGTTGAGCGCCTGAGTTCGCGCCCGGATCTGGGCATTTTGTGTTACGCGGTCATCACGATGGGGCCTAACACGCATCAGGGGTCCAGGAATAATTTGTTAGGAAATAATCCATCCGCGGAGCTGGTGAAGCTGCTGTCCAACGAACTGCAGGTCACCCCGCAAACGCCACCGTGCTTTATCTGGCACACCTGGGAGGACGCCGGCGTGAAGGTTGAAAACAGCCTCGACTTCGCCGTGGCCCTGCGCCGCGCCGGCGTCCGCTTCGATCTGCACATCTACGAAAAAGGCGGCCATGGCCTCGGCTTGGGCAGCGGCCACTACGACCCGTCCAAGTGGCTGGACTGGACACGCGACTGCACCTCGTGGCTCAAGGTCGAGGGCTTCGGCCGCAAGTAGCGCGGCGCACCGGTGCTTCGGTACCGCTGCGCGGTTCAGTGTTTCAGTCAAATGGTGAAAAAAACAAAACCAAAAAAATCCGTGAAATCAGTGAAATCTGTGGTTTGTCTTCACCATCGCAAGAATCAACTTCGGATTTCGGGCTGAAGCCTCTGCAAATTATCGCAGGTGTGAGATTTTGGTTGAGCAAAGGCGGGGCGGGGATGTCAATGGGGCGGTGCATCCGCAACAACCGCATCATGTATTGTGTCGCCCCGCGATGACGGGAGAATTTGTGCCGGCAAATTATTTCCGGCGCTTGGAACGCGCCGAGCTGTGCCGCGAGGGGCGGCCCATGGAGGTGGATCTCGGCTGTGGCGACGGCTCGTTTCTGGTGGCGATGGCGCGGCAGTTTCCGGAGCGGGATTTCATCGGGGTGGAGCGGTTGTTAGGGCGGGCGCGCAAGGTGTGCAAGAAGTTGACCCGCAATCATCTGGACAACGGCCGGGTGCTGCGCTTGGAGAGTCGCTACACCGTCGAGTGGTTGTTGCCGGAGGCGAGCATCGCGCGCTTGCACCTGCTGTGCCCGGACCCGTGGCCTAAAGTCAGGCACCATCGGCGGCGGGTCGTGCAGGTGGAGTTGCTGGCGGCGCTGCGGCGGGTGTTGGTGCCGGGCGGGGAGTTCCTGTTCATGACCGACCACCAGGAATACTTCCAATGGACACAAGCCAAAGTCGCCGAGTGCGGCGGCTTCGAGTGGCTGCCGTGGACGCCGGATGAATTTTTCTATCCGATGACGGATTTCCAGCGCCAGTGGGAGGACGAGGGCCGCACGATGTGGCGCTTGCGCTGCCGCAAGCTGGCCTAACCCGAATACATAAAGCATTTCTTCAATCCCTGCAATCTGTGTAACCCGTGGTGGTCTTACGGACCAGTCCTTGGTTCAGATGACATATGAAAAAATCTAACATATTCGAGCAAAGAGAACCACTGATTACACTGAGAACCACTGAGTCCACTGATGGGAACGCTTGAGGCGGGTCATGCACTCGACCGCGCTGAGGGGCTTGGTTTTGAGCACCCGGAGCAGTGCGGCGACTTGATCGGTGAGTGGGTCGGTGACTTGGTCGGTACCGGAAACTTCTAGCAGCGCGGTCAGGAGGGTGGCGAGGAGAAATTCGATAAAGGCGGTGGAGTTGCCGGCCTTGTCGCAGGTTCCGAGTACCCGGTAGTAGTCGGACTGGCGGTCGCGGATCACCGTTTCGACGGGCAGATAGGCGAAGAGTGGATTCCAGCGGCTGAGGATGAGAGAATGCCAAAGGCGGCCCATGCGGCCGTTGCCGTCGGCAAAGGGGTGGATGAACTCCAGTTCGTAGTGGAAGATGTGATCGACGATCTGGAGGTCGGTCTTGCGGAATTCAGGACGGGTGTTCCAGATCATGTCGAACTTTGCGCGTGCCGCCACGATCTGGGATTTGTCCATCGACTCGCTGATGATGCTGTCGAAGTTGATGCTGCGCTGCGCGGATCTTGCGTCCTCCGCGCCCAACTCAAGGGAGGATGATCCCTGGATCATGAACTCGGCATCAACGAGCAGGATGTTACCCTTGATTTTGCACTTGGGCGTGGTGCGCCGGATGTCCACATGGGAACGGATGAAGGCGGCCATTTGCCGCGCTTGTTCAAAGTGCTGGAGCTTGTTTTTCTGGGTGATGTCGTAGGTATTGAAAAGCGCGTCGTTTGGATTGATTTCGAATTCTCGTGCCAGTTCTCCGACCGGAAGAAAGACCTCTTTGTCGCGCAGTAGCAGATGGATTGAGCCCACACGCTCAAGACTCGATTCCAACAACGAAAAGACCGAGAGGGTCAGTTTGTCATTGATGATATTGACAGCGGAGCCCGCCTCGTTTTTGTGGAGGATTTCGCGAAGTTTTTCGAGAAGGGCGGTTTCCATCGGTGAGCGTGGTGAACGGGGTGCTGGGCAAGTGCGGTCAGCAGAGTAGGGATTCGCTGAATTTGATGAAGTTACACAGGTAGGCGGAAACAAAGGAAAGATGGCTGCCGGGCTGGTTCTCCGATTTCAGGAATTCGCCTACGGTGCCTCGATGGGCACGGGTGTCGTACAACGATGAATTCGACTGGGGTCCGGTGGATGGCATGAAATCAGAGAAAAAAATGGTGTGAGGGTTGCTACAGGGCGCAAGGCAAGAGAAGCGGAAAGCCTGCTAGGAGGGAAGGCTAAAAACAGGTTAGCAACCATCTATTGATTAGGGAGTTGCGGAACAAATTAGAGCGGAACGTGCCAAAACAACCCGATTGGAACGATAGGGGTTTATGGAGCCGCTGGTCGGATTTGAACCGACGACCTGCTCATTACGAATGAGCTGCTCTACCCCTGAGCTACAGCGGCGGTGGTGAAGACGGCCGAGACAAGCAGAGAGTGGCCGGTGCGGCAAGCCTGAAATCGACAGAAAACTTAGTTTTCGCCGCGCATTCGCGCTGGCGCGGATCCCTTGCATGATTGCTACGGCCGGCTTGCCGGAGCACCATCCGGTGGCGCGAGGCGGGCTCAATACTGATAGAATTGGACACGGGTCCTCATTTAGATTGCGATTCCACGTTTTCCTTATTGGCATTTCGCGCAGATGCGATGCAATCCCGGCATGCCCCGCGTGCTACTGGTTGAAGATGAGCCGGCCATCGCCGATACCTTGATTTACGCTCTGGAGACCGAGTGCTTCACCGTCACCCACTCTCTAACAGGAGAAGGTGCCCTCGTCGCGGCGAGGCGTGAACCTCATGACTTTGCGATTCTTGACATCGGCTTGCCGGACATGACCGGTCTCGATGTTTGCCGCCGCCTGCGGGAAACCTCGTCGATCCCCGTGTTGTTTCTCACCGCCCGCGATGCCGAGGTGGACCGCATACTCGGCCTCGAACTCGGCGGTGACGACTACGTGACCAAGCCGTTCTCGCCACGGGAAATCGTCGCCCGCGTTCGCGCCATCCTCCGGCGCACGGGTCATGACAAGCAGTCATGTCCGTCGGCTCCAGGCACGACCGGGATGCCTGGCAAGCCATCGCCTTGCAACCTCCACCATGACCCCGCGGCCATGCGCATCCACTACGCGGCAACCGCGCTTGATCTAACAGCTCACGAATACAAACTGCTGCTTGTTCTGCTGGAAAATCCGGGGCGGGTATTCACCCGTGACCAATTGCTCGACCACGCATGGCAGGATCCCGGCGCGGTGACGGACCGCACGGTGGACGCGCACATCAAATCGATCCGCGCCAAGCTGCGTGCCGCCTGCGCCGGCGCGGAAAACCTGATTGAGACCCGGCGTGGACTCGGATACAGCCTGGCTCCATGACCTTGATCCAATAGCCATGCGTTTCACCCGCGTCACCCTGCTCTTCATTGCCGGCATCATCACGCTCGGCTTCTATCAACTTGCCCGCAATTTTCTCGCGGAGGTGGAACCGCAAACATTCCAAGGCACTGAGGAAATGATGGTGGATACCGCTAATCTGCTCGCGGAACTGGTGGCCGCAGACCTGCACCCGGACGGTGCCAACACGGCTGACCTGCGTCAGGCCTTCGACAAAGCCCGTGCCCGCCGTTTTAATTCCCATATCTTCGATCACCTCAAACAGCATGTCGGCATCAACGCATATCTCACAGATGCCAAGGGAATCGTGGTCTTCGATTCCGACGGCGGCAGCCGCGAAGGGCTTGACTTCTCCAAGAAACGCGATGTTTCACTCACCCTGGCCGGTCGCTATGGCGCCCGCAGCACCCGGCAAACCCCCGATGATTCATCCACCTCGATCCTGTATGTCGCGGCCCCCGTAGGGGATTCCAAACAACCGCTGGGCGTCCTAACCGTTTATAAACCCCAACTCGACGTGATGCCGCTGGTGCGTGCGCGGCGGCGCATCATCTATACCGCCTGTGGACTCATCGGTGGCGGCATTCTCTTCCTCATCGGCGCGGTCTTCCTCTGGTTGTTCCGGCCGATCGGCAAAATCACCGAGTATGCCCGGGCCGTCGAACGGGGCGAGCGACCCGCCAAACCCAAAATCGGCATCGGCCGCGAAGTCAACACCTTGGCCCGCGCGTTGGATTCGATGCGTGCCGCCCTGGAAGGCCGCGGCTATGTGGAACGCTACATCCAAACACTCACCCATGAAATGAAAAGCCCGCTTGCCGCCATTCGCGGCGCGGCGGAGTTGCTCAACGAAGATATGCCGCCGACTGCCCGCCAGCACTTCCTGGGCAACATCCTCGCGGAAACCGCCCGCAGTGAGCGGCTGATCAATCGTTTGTTAGAGCTGGCCGCGATCGAAAACCGTCCGCGCCTCGACGAACCCGTGGAAATTGATTTCCGGGTGATCCTATCCCGTGCCATGGATCAGGCCCGTCCACTCGCTGAAATCGCCGGAGTTGAGCTCGCGCAGGAACCGGTGCCGGATTCCATGCCGGTTCGCGGTGACGCGTTCATTCTGCGTGCGGCGGTCACCAATCTGTTGGAGAATGCCATCGACTTTTCGCCGCGAGGCGATCGCATCGCTATCACGTTGGATGCGCATGACGGGATGATGGAACTGGCTATCCGCGATCATGGGGCGGGCATTCCCGATTATGCCAAGGACAAGGTGTTCGAACGGTTCTATTCCTTGCGCCACCATGGCTCCGGCCGCAAAGGAACCGGACTTGGTCTGACCTTGGTGCGCGAAGCCGCCGAACTCCACGGCGGTGCCATCACCCTCGAACCTGCCACCGGCGGCGGCACCATTGCCAGATGGAGGTTGCCTCTTGCCTGATTAGCGGGTGCGTTTTTTTTCGCTGATTTTTCACGCCACCTTCACCAACGATTCACAGTCATGAGGCTTACTCGCCGCATGACCACACACACACTGTTTGTCGGGTTGGGCGTTCTAACCATTTCACCGGCGCTGCTAGGCCAGTCATTGGATAACGCGGAAGTGCGCATACCCTATGGCGAACTCAAACAACTCCTCGCCCGCGCGGCTCCACCCGCCAAGCCGGAAACGGTCCAACCCGCGCTGCTTGCCGCGCGTCTCCGCTTATCGATAGAAAACGGCCGCCCGGTCATTGATGCCGTGTTCCGCGCCACCAGCTTTTGCGACGGGGTGGCGCTCATACCGCTGTTAGGCGGTGACGTGTCATTGGAAAAACAGGATCCCGAGGATGCGGCGCTCGTTATCGATGGCAAATCGCTTTGCCTGGCCGTCGATCACGCGGGCAACCGCACCCTGCAACTGCGCTTCCTGCCCATCATCCGCGACAACCGCTTCGCATTGACCCTGCCCGCCTGCCCGTCGCTCATCTTTGAAACGGGTGATCTGCCTGCGGATCAATCGGTCATACTCGGATCCGGAACCAGCGAGGAAGCCCTGGCTGCCGGTCAAATCCGGCCGCTGCCCAATGCCGGGCAAAATCTAACCATCAGCATGCTGGACAGCCGCGCAACCAGCGAGGCGCTACGTCCGCCGGAACCCTCCACCTGGTCATGGCAAAACCAGGCGCTCGTCATGCCGGCGGACGGGAGCTCGATCTATCAGATTATCGCCAGCGCGTCGGCGGCGGGCGGTTCCGGTGTGGAAGCCCTGCTGCCGTTACCGCCGGACGCGCAGGACGTCACGGCTGCGGGTGAGGATTTGATATCACAGACAAAGATCCGCGGGGAAAACCGGGCGCTGGGCATGAAGCTCAGGTGGAAAACCCGCGGCATTCTCGACCGGCAGGTGACGCTGGCCTATCGCCTGCCGTTGCGTCCGCTGGACCGTGTGTGGCATCTGCAGGCACCCGGCGGGGAGGGGACCCGCACCCGCTTTATCATCGCCACATCCCCCGTGCTCGTCTATGCGGCAGAAGGTCTAACGCCACCGCTGGCCGCGCAGGGACTGCCTGCCGCTCTGGCGGAATCCTTGCATGGCACGCCCTGCCAACATCTGGAAGCCGCCACCGCAGTGGATCTAACGGTGACACCCATTCCGGTGGCCGCCATTGCGGACGGGGTGGTGACCACTGCGGCATGGAAGGTGAAGATCGAACCGGATGGCGCGATGCTCGCCACCGGCGTGCTCGCCATCGAACACAAGAGCCAGTTGGGCTTTGTGTTCGACACTCCGCCGGGCATGAAATTGTTATCCTGCGAGGTGGCTGGCAAAGAGGTTGCACCGGTGGACCTTGGCGACGGCATGCTGCAAGTCACGCTCACACCACAGGCGGAGGGCTCGCGCTTGTCCTGTGCATTCACCGGGCGGACCACGGCCCTCGACCCGGTGGAAGGGACGGTGAGCTTGGCGCTGCCCAGGGTGCCGTTATTCATGCACGCGCTGGTCTGGCAGCTCGATCTGCCCGCCGG
>JBILFE010000301.1:0-5164 GCA_044351705.1 Luteolibacter sp.
ATTGATGCCATGTGTCATGCCGCGCAGGATGGCAAACTTGTCGGCTTGTGAGGCCAGTACCGGCAGCAGTTCGTTGATGCGAATGCCGGCGACTTTGGTTTCCAGGGGCTTGCCAAACGGTCCGCAGTAGTCGGCGCCGGCTTCCGGTTTGGGGTCAAAGGTATCGAGGTGGCACGGACCGCCCCAGAGCCAGATTTGAATCACGGATTTGGCGCGCGGCGGACGCGGTGGCGGACCGGGCGCCGGTGCCGCCGGTGCCGCGGATTGCGCGAACAATGGAGTGTTAGAAAACAAGACGCTGGCGGAGCCACCAATGGCACATTGCATGACGCGCCGGCGGGTCATCGGCTGACCTGTCGGATCCGGGCAACATGCCTGGTCCACTGTGGTGCGGGACGACGGGTTGTCCTGGCGGAATGGGTTCAGTGGCGGCATAGGAATTCGGTGGTGTTGAACATGGCCCAGGTGATATCGATGAGCAACTCCTTGCGGTCGGTTGTCGCGCTCATCGCCTCCCTGATCATGGACTTTTCCGCCTCGGTGGGCGGGCGGCTCAGAACCGCCATGTAGAGTTGTGTGGCGATGTTGTTAGGTGCGCCGGCATTGCGCTGCCATTTGCGTAGGGTGGCGCTTTGTTCGATCTTGGAGCGGATCTGCGAGGAGTTGAGGAAGTGGAGTCTTTGGGCGGCGTTGGGATTGGAATTGCGCTCGCTTTCAAACCCGGAATCGCGGGCCGGGCGACCGAACAATTCGAGGAAGGAACTGCTGATGCTGCCATCCGGCAGTGCGATGGCGCGCGAGCCATCCGGCAGGAAGGTGAACGGTTCGGGGATGGCGCTGGAGTAGGTTTCACGGGTCCCGGTGACCGCGCACACCGCATCGATGAGGACCTCGGCATCGAGGCGCCGGATCGGATAGGCTCCAAACAACTCAGGCACCCGCGGGTTTTCCGTGGTGGGAATGCATGAGAGTTGATAGGTCCGGGAATTGACGATGAGGCGGAACAAATGCCGCAAGTCATAGCCATGGCTGATGAATTCCTTTTCCAAGAACGCCAGCAACTCCGGATGTGACGGTGGATTGTTTTTGCGGATGTCATCGGCTTCATGAATGATGCCGCGGCCCAGCAGCCAGTACCAGGCGCGGTTGGCGATGTTGCGGGCGAACCATGGGTTGTTGGGCTGGAGCAACCACTCGGCAAAGACGGCGCGCGGGTCACGCTGCGGTGGAATGGCCACCATCTGGCCATCCGGCATTGGCACCGGGCCTTTGGCGGCGGGCGTGGATTCATCGAAAAACACGATTTCCTCTTTCCATTCCATGGTGGACTTGTAGCCGATGCGGGAGAAGAAGACAGCCAGGGAATCCAACTCGGCGGGCGACCATGATTCCTGGCGCACGCCCATGAACGCGAGGGAGGCGGCGGCGGCCAGCGAGCGGGGGTCGCGGTTTTGCACGGCGCGGAAAAAGTTGGATTCCGGCACCCGCATGTTGCTGCCGGAGGAGGTGAGCAAGCCGCGGACAAAGCGGTCGTAGGGCAAATTGTTGCGCAGGCACGAGAGGACCAGGCGATGATAGGCCTGCGCCGGGTTGGGCCACAGATTGACGGGAAACTCCGCCTTGACCCGCAGCAGGTCACACCATTTCATCGCCCAGTAATCGGCGAATTCATCGCGCGCGAAGAGTTGCTCAACGAGTTTGGTGCGTTTGTTAGACGCTTTATCGTTGAGGAATCCGCTCACTTCATCGCTGGTTGGCAGCGTGCCTATCAAATCGAGAAAGATGCGGCGGATGAAAACCGCATCGGAGCAGGGCAGTGCCGGGGTCAAGCCGTCCTTGGCGAGGCGGGCAAAGACGATGGTGTCGATGCGGCCCGGCGGCACGGCGAAGGAGAGGGTTTCAAACGGCTCGCGGGGCAGCGGAGAATCTGCGGGGGGGGCGGCTGAAGATAGCGCCGCACCCAACAGCAGAAGCACCGATGCAAAGCGTCTCACGCGGATGATGCTTCCAGTTCCAATTCAAAAAGCAAGTCATCCCTGCAAATATCGGCGTGCACGACGACTTCCACCGGGTAGGGCAGGTTCAGCGGTTGGCGTGCCGCCTCCCATAGGGCCATGTCCTTCGCGTGGCGGAAATAGGCGATGCCTCGCACCGTGTCGGACCAATTCATGCCGGCATGATGCAAGATGGCCGCCACGACATCCAGCGTGCGCTGGATTTGCGCGTCGATGTCATCGAGGAATTCGGTTTCCCCGCCGGGCGCGATGCTGGCGGAACCGGAAATATGCAAGGTCCGGCTTTCCGCGAAAGTCAACTCGAGGGCGCGGCTGAAGGCGCTGCCATAAGCATAGGCGCAGCACTGCAACGGGGAGTCGGCCACGCGCGCCTGGCAACGATCATTTTTCGGGCGCAAGGCGTGGACTTTGGCCAGCACGAGTTTACCCGAGGCATTGGCGATGCCAATGCCGGTGCTGGCGGGCATCATTTTTGAGAACACATCATGTTCCTTGAAGAACTCGGTGCGCGCGCGGTTGAAATCGTCATACCACGCCAGGATTCCGTCGAGATAATACCAAGTCCGCACCACATCCCGGAACCCCATCCCCACCGCATGCAAACAGCCCCGGATGTCCGACATCACCTGCGTGGTCTGGCCCGCGCCGTCCTGCCCGCCATCATCCGGCACCAAGCCGCCGAGGTAACAATACGTCGCGTTCTCATCCTCGAAGCGGAACCCAAGGGTCCTGCCGTGATAGACCACGGGCTCCACCACCACCCCGAGCACCGCGCGCACCAGCAGGCCGCCGCCCATGGGGCTGGAATTGCTGTCATTGATCAACAGGGAAACCGGTAATGAGCGGAACTCAGAGGCGGCCAGCGCCTCGCGCATTTCACCCATGAGCAGCGCATCACCGAAGACATCGAGTTCCACTGCGGTGGCACCGGTCTGCGCCAGAAAGTCCAACAAATCCGCCAACCAGGTTGCGGGGGCTGAAGCGGTTCCGGGAATGGCACCAAGCAGAAACTCGGTCCATCCGGCTTTGGGAACAGCACGGCTCCATAGGGATCCAAATGCCTCCGTGATGATCTCAAATTGCGTCGGTTTGCACTGCTTCATGAGTCTTTTTTACGAGCAAGAATTGCGCAATGTTTCGTAAATCTGAAATTTCTTTATCAACGTGCGGGCAGGCTGGCGCGGCGCAACCGGGGGATAATCAAACCGGATGTCGCGATCAATCACCGCATTTTCGGTTAGGCACCGGCCTGGCACGGGCTCCAACATGCGCGACAAATGGGTGGTCCGATCGGACCATGCATTTGTCGCGGCTGAGACCCACGACAGCATGGCCCATCTCGCGCCGCCGGCCCGCTGCCCGGAATCAACGGCGTGGAAATGAACGGAAATCTCGCCCTGAAATGACTTGCCACTGGCTGCCGGCTCCAATCTAACAACTATCCATTTCAACCTCAGTGCCGTGGAGGGCTGGCGCGGATCGATATGGCGGCAAGCTGAGCTTCAAGGTGGAAGCGAAGTTGCGGGATCTGGCCATGACCGTCATCAAATTGACACTGGAAATACCGGCAGACGCTATTCCGCCCATGGAAGTGCCGGGCAACTGAAACACAAATCAGCATGCAACACAGCCTGATTGCCGCTACGCCGCGCTGATAACTACAACAACCTGCGCCGACAAAACATGTTGAGAATATGTTTGCCATAGGGGGATGGGGGAGGCTAATACTTCAAAGTAGTCTCATAAATCCCCCAACCCTTGCATCCATGAAAAACAAATCCGCGTTCCGTCTCGTCCGCACTGGCTCAGGCCTGCTTGCCCTCGCCCTTACCTCCCTGCTCGCCGCCCACACGGCCATGGCCGCTTCCATCTATTGGGATGGCACCGGCAGTTCTTGGAGCACGGTGGCTTCTTGGGATACTGACCCAGCCGGCGGCGTCGGCGATCCCGCCGCCATTCCCGGATTGTCCGACACGGTGAATTTCAGCGTCAGCTCCATCACCAACACCGCCCAAACCGTCAACCTCGACGCCAACCAAGCCGCCACCGGCCTGAATTTCCTCGGTTTCAACACCGCCGCCACCGCGTTGTTAGGCGGCGGCTACAACCGCACCCTCACGCTCGGCACCGAGGGCATCACCGTGAGTGGCACCGCGGGGGCCGTGACCATCGGTTCCGCAACGACCGGCCAAGGCGTGGCCATCACGCTCGGCGGCGCACAAACGTGGACGAATGACTCGTCCAACCCGCTGACCGTCCAGAATGCAGTCATTAACGGTGGCAACCTGCTCACCGTCACCGGCATCGGCAATACCGCCCTCAACGGTGTACTCAGCGGCAGCGGCGGCCTCACCAAAACCGATGCCGGCACGCTCACCCTCAGCGGGCGAAATACCTACACTGGCGCAACGAGCATCACGGGTGGCGTTCTCACGATTCAGGACCCGACGGCTTTGGGTGCAACCAGCGGCGTGAGCGTCGCCAACGGGGCGGCACTGCAACTCGAAGGCTCTTTCACGATCGACCGCGCACTTACCCTCAACGGGACCGGGATTAGCAACGGCGGTGCATTGCGCAATATCTCAGGCGTGAGCAAGTACAGCGGCAACATCACACTCGGCAGTGCGACTCAAATCAATTCTGACGCGGGAATCCTGCGGCTTAATTTGGGCGGCGGCTCGTTTAACAATGCCGGCTACGCCCTCACCGTGGGCGGCGCTGGCGATACCACGCTGTGGGGCGTTGTGAGCGGCGCGGGCTCGCTGACCATGGACGGTACTGGCAATTTGAGGCTCGGTGCCGCCAACACCTATACCGGTACCACCTATCTCAATAGCGGCACGGTTTTTCTCCAAGCGGGCGAAACGGCGGGCACATCCGGGCCGATGGGAAAATCGGCCGCCTCCAATCCCGGCTCTATCGTCTTCGGCGGAGGCACCCTGCAATTCTCCGCCGGCAATACATATGATTACTCCGGTCGTTTCAGTACTGCCTCCCAGGCAATCAAAATCGACACCAGCAGCCAGAACATTACCTTTGCCACCCCGCTGATGAGCGGCACCGGTGGCAGTCTGAGCGTGACGGGCCTCGGCACGCTCACCTTGACGGCCCTCAGCACCTATACGGGCACCACCACGGTCAATAACACC
>JBILFE010000120.1:0-7959 GCA_044351705.1 Luteolibacter sp.
TGACGAATGAAGAATTGAAGAGTTGGAAGTATCAATCGTCTTTGAGGTTTTTGAGGGTAGTACGACGGATCTTGGAGAAGATGAGGTGTAGTTCGTGTGCCTCCTGCCAAAGTCGGCGGGCCTTGAGTTTAAGGTCGGGACAGGCGCGGGCGATCATGCGCAGGAAGAACAGGGTTTCGCGAGCTTCCTTGCGGCAAATGCCAATGGTTTTGGCGAAGTCCTTTTTCGAGAGGGCATCGTCGGCCTCGCCGTAGTTCGCGCCGATGCTTGTGCCGCAGCCGGTAAGTTGATCGACCAAACGATTGGTGCGAGGGCCGAGTGGGATTTCCCCACAGAAGTCGATAATTGCCTCGCCGAAACGTGTGCTGCGTTCCTCCAAGTCATAGGGCACACGAATGTCCGCGTCATCGCAAAGGACACTGCCATCCATTTCCCATGGATCTATGTTTTCGTCATTCGTCATTTGTCATTCAGATTTCATGCCCCCTGCTGCCAGACGCTGTCGTTGAAATGATTCAGCACTTGTTCGAGCTTGCCGTCGAATATTTTGTCGAGTCGGTTGAAGCCGCCGCCGTCGCGTTTGAAGATGAGGTTCGGGTCGTCGAGTGCGGCGCGGTCCACCAGGCGATTGGCCTTGGTCTGTGCGGCGAGTTTCTTGAGCCATTCCCGCTGCGGTTGCGGCCAGTTGCGGGAGGCGAGCATGGTTTGCAGGGCACGGTCCACTCGTTCTGTGAAAGGGATGAGGGGGTCACCGATGGCGGCTTGGCGGATGTAGCCGATGATGCTTGCGGCTATTTCCTGATTGGTCATCTGTTTCCACGCGGCGGCGAGGTTGGTTTCGGAGAAGCCCGCCTTGTCGAGTTCGTATTGCAGTTCGCGGAGTTGCTTGCGGGTGAGTTCCTGCGGACGAGTGACGACGGTGACAAGGGCTGGGATCTCGTTGCCTTTGCCATTGATGAAGGACTTGAACGCGTCGATGTAGTCCTCGGGCTTGTCATTATCGCCGAATCCCTGTTTCGCCTCGCGCAGCGCGTCCTCATGATGGGAAATAAAGACGGGCGCGGACTGCGCATCGTTCTTACGGTCGAGAATTTCGCCGAGGCCGGGGTTTTCGGTGAACCATGAGGCAACTTCCGTGAGCGGCATCTTGCGCAGCTTGGCGATGAACGCATCCGGTGTCATTCCAGCGCGGGTCTCAAAATCGCGGGCAGCGGTTTCGCTGAGGTGGCGCTTCTTGCCCTGGAGCTTGGCCACGAACTGATCCCGCACCAAGGAACGGGCCTCGTCGCTGGGAGCATCGCACAGCTCAAGAGCCAGTTGGGTGAAGCTGATGTTAGGATCAATGACAACCGGCTTCATGGCGGTTAGGCCTTGGAGAGCCTCGTATATCCCCACGGCATCGAACACGCGAAAGGTTTCCTTGCCGATCTCGGGGCATAACCGGGTGGCGCGGCCAAGCATCTGATCAAAGAGGATGCGGCTGTTCACGCGGCGCAGGAAAACAAGGTTGCAGATTTCCGGCACGTCCACACCGGTGGTGAGCAAGTCCACCGTGACGGCGACAGTAGGGTTTCTCTCGTTCTTGAAGCGGCGGATCAATCGGAGTGGCTTGTCGGCGGTGCCGGTGATCTTGATCACGGCATCATCATCCACGGTGCCGTAGCGTTCTTGGAAGGCGACCTTCAGGAGTCTGACCACGAGGTCGGCATGAACATCATTGGCGCAAAAGATGAGCGTCTTCTGCGGCGATGCCGGGTCGAGTTCCGTGGCGAGGTATTCACACACCACGCGGTTGAAGGGCTCGGTGATGACCTTGCGGTTGAACTGCTCGACCTCGATCTTGATTTCGTCGGGAGCCTTGAAGAGTTCCACCTCGGAGGTGTCGCCTTTATAGACCTCCAAATCGTCACCCTTGTTCCAGACAATTCCGTTGTCGGAAAGCTCGGTGATGATTTTGATAGGTGGCTCGTGATCCACCAGATAGCCGTCGATCACGGCCTCGCGGTAACTGTAGGTGTAGATCGGAGGGCCGAAAATCTCGGTGGTGTGCAGCGCGGGGGTGGCGGTGAGCCCGATCTTGACCGCGGCGAAGTAATCGAGCACCCGGCGATATTTGGAAACGTAATCCTCAAAACTGCGGAAGGTCATTTCGGTCTCGGACATCTCGCGGTCGAGCAAGTAGCCGCGGTGGCACTCGTCCACGATGATGCAATCGTATTGGTCCACAGCGGGCGGCGGACGGTCCTCCGACGGATATAGCACGCGCTGGACCATGCCCTGGATGGTGGCGATGTGAACGGCGGTGTCGGAGTCTGGCGTTTGTTCGTCGAGTTCCTTGATGCCGAAGGTTTCGGCAAAGGTGTTGAGGTTCTCCATCCGCGTGTCCTTAAAAGCGTTGGCGGCCTGCTCGCCCAACGCGGAGCGATCCACCAGAAAGAGGATGCGGCGGAACCGCTTGGTTTTCAACAAACGGTAAATGAGGGCAATGCAGGTTTTGGTTTTGCCCGTGCCGGTGGCCATGGCGAGCAGCATCTCGCGGATCCCCTTACCGATGGCACCCTCTGTGGCCAGGATGGCGAGCTCTTGATAGAACCGGATGGGGAAACCGTAATCGAAGGACTCGGCGGCGAGCAACTCGTGGGCGGCTTCCTCGTCACGTTTCAACAGGGCGGTGAGCCCCTCGGGAGTGAACCAACCTTGAAGCGAATCGCCGAGATAGTCCGGGCGGCGGAGGTCGTTGAACCAAATGCCACTGTGGGTGGCCAACTGCCGCAGGTAGGGCCGGCCATTGGTCGAAAAGGCAAAGGGCAGGCGGAACTCGCCTTCCGCGCCCCATTTTTTTGAGTGAGGCTGAGTTTCCTCTGAGGGTTTGAAGTCCCTGCTGTATCGCTTGGCCTGCTGGAGGGCGGCGGACACGTTGATGTGTTTCCGCTTGGCCTCGACGGGAGCCATCGGCGTGAGGCCGACAAAAAGGACGTAGTCAGCGGGACCGGTCGCTGTGGGCCATTCGGCAATTGCCATGTTCTTTCCCTTTTGGGGCCGGGCCCCCTTGGCATACCGGAGGTTTGCCGAATCGACGATCCAGCCCGCCTGGCGGAGTTGCTCGTCGATCATCCTGCGGGTCTCCGCCTCATCGAGGTGGATGTGGGCTGCCGCGTGGACTGAGGCCCTGACCAACGGGGAGAACGCTTTCGGGCCATAGGTGGCCGCCTCCGCTTGTTTCTCCGCGAGGCGCTGCTGGAGGCTGAGCTTTTCCGCCTCGACCTCGGCCGCCATGGCTTCCCAAAAGGATTGCTCGTCCTTGGCGGCCCTGAGGTCCGCTTCCATGGCATCAAGCTGCCGTGCCTTTTCGTGATGGGCGGTCTGGTATTCGGCTAGTTCCTTCGACAGGGTACCCAATTCGGCGCGAAGTTCCGCTGTCTCATTGGCCGGTGGTTGTGGCGGAATGAATGGCCCTGATTTGAAATGTGGATCCGCGAACGTGCGGTGGAACCAGACACCCATCTGCCAGACGATCTTGAGCATCGCCAACGCGGTGCGGTGGTCTCCGGTGAGCGAGTGACTGGCCGCGTTGCCAGTGCGGCGGACTTCACCAAAAAGTTGGTAGATCTCGGGTGGAAGGATGCCGTGGTCCCGCAGGCGGGTCAGGAGTTCGTATTGGCCTTCACCCTCCCTGTCCAAAATCCCGACGCTGGACGCCACGAGTTGCGCCAGCACCTCGGACAATTGCCGCAGTTTGAGGATGCAGGTGTTGGGATCCTCGGCGAAATAGCGTTCCGCAAGCATTCCGAGCCGCAGAAGCTGCTCATCATGCGTTTGCAGATGAGAAAAGTTGCTGCTCAAGGGATGGTGCGGATTCATGGGAGCAGGCACCTTTGACAACAACGATTGGGGGGTTGCGATTTAGACAAGGCAAATGCCCAGGCGAGGCCGGGGTCGCCTGTACGAAACCTGATTGGAAGACATTCACTCATGGCTCGAGCGAATGCTAACAATCTATCTCAAGAGAGGAAGCCTAAACCCACCCAGCGGCGCATAAAAGGCGTCACCTTTTATTGAGTTTATAACAGGGGCGCCGCCGATCAGAACGGGATATCGTCTTCTTCGGCGAAATCGTCGGCGGGGGCGGCGGACGCGCCTTGTTGGGGCGGCCCGGAACGCTGCTGCGGAGGGGCGGATCGATTGCCCTGGTGCTGGCCCGGATGCGGCGCTCCGCCTTGGGACGAGCCGGCGGCGGCACCTTTGCCATCCGGCATGAATTGGAGAGTTTCACCGACGACCTTGAGTTTGCTGCGTTTTTTGCCGGTTTCCTTATCGTCCCAAGTGTCCATTTGGAGGCGGCCTTCGATGTAGGCGCAGCGTCCCTTGCTGAGGTATTGTTGGGCGAGTTCGGCTTGGCGGCCCCAGAGCGTGACATCGACGAAGATGGTTTCTTCCTGGCGCACGTTTTGCTCGTTGTTCCAGATCCGGTTGATGGCCAGGGAGATATCGGCCACGGCGGTGCCTTTGGGGGTGTATCGGAGTTCGGGATCCCGGGTGAGATTGCCGATGAGCATGACTTTGTTTAAATTGGCCATAACGGTGGGAAAAAAGTTGAGGGTTGAATCGTCCCGGCGCGCGGGATGATCGTTCTAACAAACAAGGCTGCGCCTCACGCCAGACGTTGGAAATGCTGGAGATGGACCTTGCCGTTGAGCTGCAAGCGGGCTTGCAACTTGGCCACGATGTCCGGCGTCCCCGTGAAGGTGTAATTGACGTAGTGACCGGCTTCAAGGTGGCGGGCGTTGTAGGCGAACTGACGGCGGCCGAGTTGGGCGACCTTGTCGATTTTGCCTCCTTCGGCTTCGATTTCCTTGGCGACGGAACTAACGAGTTCATCGACAGTGCCATCCAGGGATTTGGTGTTAAGGACGATCAGGCCTTGGTATTTGCGACTCATCGGGGGGAGGATTGGGTGGATTGCTGCGGGTGTGGTAGCGGTTCGCCGCGGCGGCGATACCTTCGGAACGCGCAAGTTGCACGGCATCCAGCGCCATGGCAAGCATGTTTTCCAAAAGTGGCTGTTCTTCGGAGGTGAATTTTCCCAACACATGGTCAACCATGGCATCCGGGCGGCTGCCACCGATGCCGATTTTGAGGCGGCAAAAGCCATCGCTGGCGAGGTGTTGGAGGATGGATTTGATGCCGTTATGGCCGCCGGCAGAGCCTTTTTCGCGAAACCGCAGGGTGCCCATGGGCAGCGCGGCATCGTCATGGACGACGAGGAGCTGGTCGGGTGTCCACTTGTAGAAAGCGAGCACTTGCTGGACCGCCCGCCCGCTGAGGTTCATGAAGGTTTGGGGCTTGAGCAGCAGCGTGCCGCTGCCGGGCAGCTTGGCCATATGGCACTGCCAGCGCGGCACCGATTGAAAGGTGGCGCCGGAGGCGGCGGCCAGCCGGTCCAGGACCATGAAGCCCACGTTGTGGCGGGTGGCTTCGTATTGCCGCCCCGGATTGCCAAGGCCGACGATGATGGGAAAGGACATGCAGGGAGAAAGTAGCCACTCCGGCGGTTCTGGAAAGCCGACTTTTTGCCAGAGGTAAAATTTCCTCAGGGGTTTCGTCACATCCCCGCATCCGGGGTTGCCTATGTGCGTGCCGCGTGATGGGATGGGTTTGCCGCATGATCCGCAACGACGCCCCTGCCCCGGCCATTGATATCCGCGCCTTGCGCGTGGACTACGGTGATTTCTGCGCCGTGGACGACCTCACCCTCGCGGTGCCCCCTGGCGAGGTGTTTGGCTTGGTCGGCCCCAATGGCGCGGGCAAAACCAGCACCTTCCGGGTCCTGACAACCCTGTTAGATCCGACCTATGGTGAGGTGCATCTCGATGGCATGGATGTGTTTGAGGACATTGAAAGCGCGCGCCGCATCATTGGCTACATGCCGGATCTGGCGCCGTTGCCGACGGATCTGCAAGTTCGGGAGTTTTTGGATTTCCACGCCGCGGCCTACGGTCTGGGCAGCCGCGCGCAACGTCGCGCGCGGGTGGCCGAATGCCTGGAGGAAGTGGCGCTCAGCGCGCAAGCGGGCAGTTGGTGCAAGGAACTATCGCGCGGCCAAATGCAGCGGGTGGTACTGGCCAAGACCCTGCTGCACCGGCCGCGGGTACTCATCCTCGATGAACCGGCCAGCGGCCTCGACCCGCTGGCACGCCGCGATTTGCGCCAGACGCTGCGCAAACTCGCGCACGCCGGCGCCACGGTTTTCGTCAGCTCGCACATTCTCAGCGAACTCGCCGAGATGTGCTCGTCGCTGTGCGTGATGAACCACGGCCGCCTGCTGGCAGCCGGCACCGTCGATGAAGTCCGCAACCAACTCGGCAGCACGGAACGCACGCTCACGGTGACTTTGCTAGGCCCGCATGAGGCCGCCAGCACCTGGTTGGGCGGGCAGCCTGCCGTGCACGACCTGCGCGCAGCCGGCCAACAGGTGATCTTCGGCTTCACCGGCAATGACGAGGCGCAGGCGGATCTGATAGAAGGGCTGCTGCGTTTGGGGGTGCGGATGAGGGCCTTTGAGGAGAAGCGGACTTCGTTTGAGGACATTCTGGTGGAAGTTGCCGAAACCAACCGCAGTTCATGAATCCAAGCCCGGCCATCATCCCTCCCGTCCGCCATGCCGCCTGGAACATCTGGGGCAACCCGATCTTCCGGCGCTATTGCCAGTCGCGGCTGCGCATGCGCGGCCTGGCGGTTGCCTTGTTGCTCAGTGTGCTCTGCGCCGGGTTCATCGTGGCCATGGTCAGTTCCTTCGGCATCAGCAACGACATGCGCGCCATGGATGCCGCGCGCAACGGGGTGATTCCCTTGCTCGGCCTGCAGGGATTCATCCTCTTCATTCTGGGCACCGCGCAAGTGGCCGGCGGCATGACCGCCGAGCGCGATGAGGGCGTCATCGACTACCAGCGGCTCATCCCGATGTCACCGCTCGCGAAAGTTGTGGGATTTCTTTTCGGCCTGCCGGTGCGCGAATATGTGATGGTGCTGGCGACCCTGCCGTTCACCGCGTGGTCGTTGTGGCGCGGCCAGGTCCCGCTGGCCGTGTGGCTGCCGTTGTATGCGGCGGTGTTCAGTTCCACCTTGCTCTATCACTTCACCGGCTTGCTCACCGGCACGGTGGCACGCAACCGCCGCTGGGCGTTTCTGGCGTCGATTGGATTGGTGTTCAGCCTCTACACCATCATCCCCCAGATGGCGAAGTTCGGGTTGGTGTTTTTCAAGTACCTGACAATCACGCCGGTGTTGCAGGAAAGCCTGCCCGGCTTGTTGCCGGAGTCCATGGGCGTCATCGTCAAGGCCGGCCAGCGGCTCATGCCTACGGTGAAGTTTTTCAACCTGGATTTTTCGGAGGTGGTCTTCACGGTCTTTTGCCAGGGCGGGCTGATTCTGACCTTTGTCGTCATGCTGTGCCGGAAATGGCGGCGGAGCGAGGCTCACTTGTTAGGCAAGTTGTGGGCGGTGGGCTTTTTCATTTGGATTCAATTGCTGCTGTTGGGCAACGCGCTGCCGCTGATAGAGCCTGGCAACCTGTTTCCGTCGCATGGCTTTGCCCAAATGGTGCGCTACACGAAGCAGTGGGCGCCCAGCCCGATGGAAGCGGTGGCCATGTCCGGGATTTACGGGCTGGCGACGCTGGCGCTGATATTCGTGTTAGGCGGGATCATCACACCTTCGGCGGATCATCAGCTCCGGGGGTGGCGGCGGGCTCGCAAGCGGGGTGCCGAGGCGCTGCCACGTTTGGCGGATGCGGCTAGCGCTTATGGGTGGGTGATGGTGATGGCGTTGGCGGGAGCGCTCGGGTGGTTCGTGTTCACGCGCGCCTTGGTCGAGTCGCGCTGGTTTCCGGGGCAGGCCGTGGCGCTGCCCACCTTGGGATTTTTCGCGGCGGTGATGATGGCCGGAGGGCTCGGCTTCCAA
>JBILFE010000121.1:0-7938 GCA_044351705.1 Luteolibacter sp.
TTCGGGGAATTCAACTTGCTCGCCACTGCGTCAAAAACGAGGTCGTTTACTGAGTTCAGAGGGTGGAGCGGAGCAAGAAAACCACAGAAAAGAACTGATTGCACTGATTACACTGATGGGTTTAAAATTTAGTGCTTAGAACGCGGAGCGAGCGCTAGCGAGCATGGAAAAAGCCGGCGCAGCCCTAACTGGCATGGTACCGCGAAGCGGGGCAATTTAGGATTTTCTTCATGGGCTCGTTCGTGAGAACGCGGGCGAATTGGGGTGCGGCGGAGCAAGCAAACCACTGAAAAGAACTGATGACACTGAGGCCACTGAGTAAGAATCCCCATAGGGAGTCAAACCACGAATGACACGAATTTTCACGAATAAGATTGGGAATGGTGGTCTTCCATTCGTGATTATTCGTGAAATTCGTGGTAAATCCTGGGTGCCCGGCGATTATTCGATTTTGGAAAGGTGTTGTGATGTATCCCATCGAGTTCGCGTGCTGCGGCGAAGCCCTAATTCCGAAGATGGACACCACGAAGGGCGCGAAGAACACGAAGTTAGTGGTCATGGGATTCTTTATCGCGCAGTGAGCTGATCGTGGATCCATTCCGGTGAGCGTCGCAGATCCAAAACTGCGACAACCTGTCGAATTCCGTCTTTGTCCTGATAGTAAATGGCGAAGGGAAACCTCGATGAAAGAGCCCGGAAGAACCCTTGGTGAATCCGATGTTCGCCGAAATAGACCCCGAGTCGCCGAATGTCGGCGATGATCGAGTCCCTGAAATAAAGGCCGACGCCATCTTCGATCGCGTTGTAGAAGTCGATTCCCCGTTCGATATCGGAAGCCGCCTCCTGAAGAACGATCACGATTTTCTTCATCGGCTCATCAAACGTGCTTGAAGCTCATTCACCGATAGCCAGGTAGCCTTGCCGGATTCAATGAGTGCGGAGCGCTCGGCGAGAACCCGAGCATGCCAGTCGGGAGAGGGATAATCGATTCCTTCCTTGGCAAACGATTCCCACAGCAGCTCCATTGCTTCCACCCGCTCGCTGGATGACATCTGGGAAATTTGTTGCATTGCCAACATGCGTGGAGCCTAAGCCGCGTCAGGGATGAATTCAAGCGCCAAAATCAGGAGCTAGTGGTCAGCGGCCGTCGCGGCAGGCGGAAGCGCTCCCGTGGCAAGAAAGCGGGCCGACAGTTCCGCCGCGGCAGGGGTGAGCAAACCACTGAAAAGAACTGATGACCACTGAGGGCACTGAGCAAAAATCCTCATATTTTCAGTGGCCTCAGTGGTCCTCAGTGCTTTCAGTGGTTGAAATCCACCCCGCAAATCCCCCAAAAACCCCACGCCTTGCCAGAAATCTATCATTCCGCCGCATTTCCGGCCTCCCAAATCCGCCGCCTCACCCGGATTTTATCGGTTAGGAAGAATTCCGCCGCCTGGCACCCGCCTCATCCTGTACCGCCCTGACCCCAAACACCGGCCTGGGAATATCGGTTCCTGCCATCCCTGCTCCTTGACTTCACCGTGAACTTCGCAATGATCGCTGGTGCGCCCGCTTTGCACGTTTTTCTATCCCGTAGCAACCCTTCTCCCTCAGACGATGATCTACTCCATTACATCCTTGGTTCCCACTACCCTCGATTCAATCGACAGGCAGGTTTGTGTGGAGAGAGTACACGGCACGCGGGCGAACAGGACGCTCCGATTCACACCACGCCAGCGGCCAAGCAAATTTTCTATTTGACATCGGGAACATAAAGTGTTCATATGAACTAATGATCAACTTGGAATCCATGCTTGTCGTGCCTCGCGAGGCCGGGGTCATTTACACCAAGCCTTGGGTGGTCGAGCTGGTTTTGGACTTGGCAGGCTACGTGCCTGAGCGGCGGTTGGCGGAACTCGTCGCTTTGGAACCCTCCGCCGGCGACGGGGCGTTTTTGAGTGCGATGGTGCGGCGCTTGGTCGAGTCTTGCACGCGGCATGGAATTCCGCTGACCAAGGCTGACCAGGCGATCCAGGCGTTTGAGATTAACCCGCAAGCGGCGGAACGCGCGGTGGAGGTTGTCCGTTCAACTCTTGTCTCGCTCAATGTCTCCTCAGCGACAGCCCTGAAACTCGCCCGTCAATGGATCAAGGTTGGCGATTTTCTTGAAGCCTCGCTCTGTTTCCCGATCGCCGACTTTGTTATCGGTAATCCGCCCTACATCCGCTTGGAAGAAATCCCCGCGGATAAAGCAGCGATGTATCGGAACGGCTTCAGCGCCATGCGCGGCCGGGCGGACATCTATGTCGCCTTCTATCAGGCAGCCCTGCTGCAACTTAAGGCCGGTGGCGTCTGTGCCTACATCTGCGCCGACCGCTGGATGCTCAACGACTACGGCAGAGCACTGCGCGAGTTCATCACCACCGAAGGCTATAGCGTCCGTCACGTTATCGATGCCCACGACGTGACAGCATTCGAGACCGAGGTTTCCGCCTACCCCGCAGTGACCATCATCGCCCGCGAAAATCAAGGGCTCGTCACCGTTTCCAAAGCTCTTCCCGGCATCGAACGCGCCGCATCGTCCTCGCTCGTGCGAACCATCACCCAGGCCAGCTCCTCGCCGGTCCTGCGAGTCGCTCGATTTTAAGTCTGACTACGCGCACCAAGATCGGCATCGGCGTCGCCACCGGCGCGGACCGCGTGTTCATCACTGCGCAAAATCCCAACATTGAGCCCGACCGGATTCTCCCTCTCGCCCTGGCATCCGACCTCAAGGATGGCCGCGTCATATGGTCTGGCCACTGCCTGGCTAATCCATGGAACGAGCAAGGCCTGGTCGATTTGGATTCATACCCGCTCTTCGAGTCCCTCCTGCGGCCACATCACGAGCTTCTTAGCGGCCGCCATACCGCAAAAAAAGACCACGCCGAAAATTGGCACAAAACGATAGACCGCGTAAACCTCGCTTTAGTCAAGAAGCACAAGCTCTACATTGCCGATATCAAGGAGCGATTGCTTCCGGCTCTCGATCTTGGTAAAACCTATCCACAACACAACCTTTATTGGATCACTTCGGAAACGTGGGATCTCAGGGTGTTAGGAGCTTTGCTCATGTCAGCAGTCGGCGAGTTTTTCATCCACTGCTACGGTGTCCGCATGCGCGGCGGCTACCTGCGCTTCCAGGCCCAATACCTCCGCCGTATCCGCGTGCCCGATCCGAACAACATTTCATCCCAGCTTGGCGAAACGCTCCGCCAAGCCTTTGAGACGCAGGATTTCGAGCTTGCCAGCGAGGCCGCTTTCGAGGCCTATCAGATCAACGCAATTCCCCGATGACGCCGCCTTCCGAGATAGACCTGTTTCACAAAGCAATCAAACACTGGTGGGCCTCGAAGAAAGGCGCCGCCACCAAAAACGCCCAAGGTGGAACGCGCGACGCTAATCTGCACGGCAAGACCATGGATGGCTTCGCCGTGACAATCCGAGACTTTCTACTTGGTCTTAACGTCAAGCCTGAGCACATCTTCTCTGGCGGCCATCTCACCAAGACTCCGTCGATTCTTCCGTCTTACTTCCGTCCTTCCAAGAACTGGGATTTGATTGTGCTGGGCAGCAGTCGCTGCCACCCCGCCAAGGGCGACTATGGGAGCCCTATCCTGTATAGCGCCATCGAGTTCAAGTCGCAGGACAAGAGTATTGGCAACAACCAAAACAACCGGCTAGAGGAAAGTCTAGGCAATGCACTGGATTTTTGGACTACTTACGAGCACTCGGGCTTCGAACGGCAATTGCCGCGCCCCTGGCTCGGCTATCTCTTCGTCGGAAAATACAACCCTGAGGCGGACGGCAAGTCCGTTCGCATCGAGCAACCTCACTTCCTAGCCATGCCGCCATTCCGAACAGAAGGCAGTGACGAATTGAGAAAATTCGCCGGCCCATCCTACGCCGAGCGCTACCAAATCTTCATGAAACAAAGCGTCGGCACCAGACTCTATGATGCTGGTGCTTTCATCGTCACCGACGAAACCATAGCGGGAAAGAAGTACAACCATCGTGTCCCGCTGTCGGAATTCGGCCCAGCAAATTTCCTGCGAAGCTTGAAAGCCCAAATTCTCGCTCACTATCCGGGAGCGAAGGTCAAACCCGGGTCAATCGCTTCAATGATTTAACTGACATACACGATCATCGAAAATGAGACCAAAGATAACACGGATCAACGCAACAATAACGCATTCTCTGCTTGCGCTGGGAGCTGCCGATGGGTCATTAATCCTTTCACGCCCCCCATCATGACCCTAACTGTCCAAGAGCTTGCCCGCCTGATCGACCTCAGCTCTGTTCGCGCTGAGTGCGATGAAACCGAAATCCGTGACCTTGCCGCCACCGCGCGCCGCTTGGGAGTGATATGCGCGTTTGCACTGCCGTGCTACACGCGCTTGCTCAAGTCCCTGCTCGCGGATGCGCCTGACGTCGGCATCGGCGGGGTTGTGGGCTTTCCCTCCGGGGCACACACCACCTCTATCAAGGTGGCGGAAGCCCGACAACAACTTGCCGATGGCGCCACCGAGCTGGACATGGTCATCAACGTCGGCCAGCTCCGCAGCGGCAACCACCAAGCTGTGCGCGAGGACATCCGCGCGGTGGTGACGGCGGCCGGAGCCACTCCGCTCAAGGTCATCCTCGAGTGCCACTGGCTCACGGCCGAGCAGATCCGCATCGGCAGCGAACTCTGCGTCGAGGCCGGGGCCGCCTGGGTCAAGACCGGCACCGGCTGGGCGCCCACCGGCGCCACCTTGGAAAATCTAACGATCATGCGGGATGCGGTGGGAGGGCGTGCCGGGATCAAGGCATCGGGCGGGGTGCGCGATTTGGCCACCCTGGTTGCCATGTATCGCATCGGCGTGCGCCGCTTTGGGATTGGCACCGCCAACGGCATCCGCATCCTCGAAGACTGCGCCGCCCTGCCCGGCGGTGTCGTCAACGTGTCCTGAAGTCTTACGCACGGAGGGACCACGGATTATACCCTTATACCGAAGTTAAATGCCAAGACCAGAATTATGACCACGGATTACACGGAATATCAGATTTGTTCTATCAGAACTAGGAACATAGGTGGGATGAACCTCTTTATTCAAATCCGTTAAATCCGTGTAATCCGTGGTTCGATTTTTCTCGTACCCTATAGCTCCTCTCAACCCCTAACTCTAACCTGTTACCCCATGTCCAGCAGCATCATTGCCTACGACCTCGGCACCGGCGGCATCAAGGCCTCGCTTTATGCCTCCGACGGCCAGCGGCTTGCTTCCGTCTTCGTGGGATACGACACGGCCTACCCGCAGGCGTCGTGGCATGAGCAACGCCCCGAGGATTGGTGGTCGGTGCTGGTTGCCGCCACGCGCCAACTGCTGGCCAGCCCCTGCGCCGATGCCGCCTCGATCCAGTGCCTGGCCATTTCCGGTCACAGTCTTGGCTGCGTTCCGCTGGATAAGGACGGTCACCTGTTGTGTGACGCCACCCCGATCTGGTCGGACCGCCGCGCGGAGGCGCAAACGGTGCCGTTTTTCAACACGATCGATCCGGCGCAATGGTATCTAACGACCGGAAATGGTTTTCCCGCAGCCCATTACACGGTGTTCAAGGTGCTCTGGTACCGCGATAACCGGCCCGACCTTTTCCGCAAGATCGACAAGGTCGTTGGCACCAAGGATTACCTCAACTATCGTCTAACGGGAAAAATCAGCACCGACTTTTCCTATGCCTCGGGCTGTGGAGTCTATGACCTGCTCAAGTGGGACTACGCGCCCGCACTCGTCGAGGCCAGCGGCTTGCCGCGCGAGATTTGGCCGGACCTGGTGCCCTCCGCATCGATTCTGGGAGAACTCAGCGCCGCTGTGGCCGCGGAACTCGGCCTGCCGCGCACGGTCAAGGTGGCTTGCGGTGGGGTGGACAATTCGTGCATGGCGCTGGGTGCCCGCAACATTGCCGAAGGCCGCAGCTATGCCTCGCTCGGATCGTCCGCATGGATCGCGGTGACCTCCGCCCGGCCTTTGTTAGACGAGCGTGTCAAACCCTATGTCTTCACCCACGTGATGCCGGGTTTGTTCAATTCGGCGGTCGCCATTTTTTCGTCAGGTTCCTCATACAAATGGGTCTGCCAGCAGATGTGCCAGGATCTGCTGGCTCAGGCCGCGCGTGACAACCTCGACGTCTATGATCTGATGTCCGCCCTTGCCGCGTCTTCTCCCGCTGGTGCCCGAGGCGTCATCTTCAATCCGAGTCTGGCGGGTGGCTCGTCGCTCGACGCCAGTCCGCTCATTCGTGGGGCGTTCCTCGGCCTTGACCTCGGCCACACCCGCGCCGATGTGATCCGCGCGGCCATGGAAGGCATCGCGCTGAACCTGCGTCTCGCCCTGGATGAACTGCGCAAACTCTGCCGCGTCTGCGACCAAATGGTGGTCGTCGGTGGCAGCAGCAAGAGCGCCCTGTGGCGGCAGATCTTCGCCGACGCGTTCGACCTCTCGATCCAGCAAACCAATGTCGGTCAGGACGCCGGATCGCTCGGTGCGGCCGCCGTTGCGGCCGTTGCCGCCGGGTTGTGGAGTGACTTTTCCCCGATTGACGCCATCCATCGCATCGAGGCCACCGCCGCACCTGATCCTGTCAGCCGGGATGTCTATCAAAAGATGCTGCCGGCCTACCGGCGTGCATCCCGGTTGCTTGCCGAGGCGGCGCAAGCGGTCCGCTGAGCCGGGCCGGAGGTCATGCCATGATTCCAACAATTCTTGTGCAACAAATACCAGCAATCCACAAATGAGAACCACCAGCCAGCCCCATTGTCGTCACCAGCTTCGTCTGATCTTGTCAGCCTGTGTCATCGCCAGCGCCATGCCTGCGGCGGCGGACGTGCGCCTGCCGAAGATATTCACGGATAACATGATGCTGCAAAGGGGGCTGCCGGTGAGAGTCTGGGGCTGGGCGGACGCCGGTGAAGCGGTTAGTGTGGCGCTGGCAGGGAAGACCGCCTCGACCAAGGCCGACGACAAGGGGCAGTGGAAACTCGAATTGCCGGCGATGAAACCGGGGGGATCCAGTCTGGAACTGGCGGTGAAAGGCAAGAACCGCCTGAGTGTGAAGAACATTCTGATAGGCGATCTATGGGTGTGCTCGGGCCAATCCAACATGGAGTGGACGCTCGGCCAGAGCCTCGGTGCCGCCGACGATATCAAGGCGGCCGATTTGCCGAAGATCCGACGCATCAAGATCAACCGGGTGCAGCTTGCCAAGCCGGAAGCGGATGCTCCGATCGAAGGGCCGTGGCAAGTGTGTTCGCCGGCCACGGCTGGTGCCTTCACTGCGGTCGGCTTCTATTTCGCCCGCGAGGTTGTGGCGAAAACCAACATTCCCATCGGCATCATCGACAGCAACTGGGGCGGCACCCGGATTGAGCCGTGGATAGCGCCTGAAAACGCCGAAGCGGATGCCCAGCTCAACGGCGGCTTGAGCGGCATCTATAACGCGATGATCCATCCCCTCGTGCCGCTTCCGATCAAGGGTGCCCTGTGGTATCAGGGAGAATCCAATGGTGAGGAGGGCGATAGTTATTACGAAAAAATGAAATTGCTGATCGGTGGCTGGCGCAAGCAGTGGAAGCAAGGGGATTTCCCGTTTTATTTCGTCCAGCTTGCCAGTTTTCAAGCGGTGTCCGAGGATCCCGCCGGCGGCAACGGCTGGGCCAAGCTGCGTGAAGCACAGCGCAAGTCCCTCACCCTACCTAACACCGGCATGGCGGTCATCACGGATACCGTGCCGCTCGCCGAACGTGATGACATCCACCCGAAAAACAAATACGATGTGGGCATGCGTCTGGCCCGGTGGGCGCTTGGACGTGACTACGGGCAAAAGCAAATGGTGGTTTCTGGACCCTTGTTCAAGCTGCTCAAGATCGATGGCGCTAAG